>JAQYUY010000040.1 GCA_028728195.1 Endozoicomonas sp. (ex Botrylloides leachii) | reverse complement strand
ACAAATCACGAGCCAATTGCTTTTCCAGCCTTGGGTCACTTAGGCAATACCAGCTCTGCAACAGCAAAGATTTAAACATCATCAAGGGAGGCCAAGCTTTTTCACCTTGGGGTTTATTATGAATGCCGCTCAACATCGATTCTATTCGATCCCAATTGATCAGTTCATTAATGTCATCTAACTCTTCTAACGCAACATGATTCGCTATCAAGCCGTCTGCTAATGATTTTTGTTTTAAATTCTTCCAGGCCATCGTCTATATTTTACAAAAAGAAAAATGTCATTATCTCATATAATTCGAGCCTTGTGGCTTTTCGTGCAAAACTCTCGAATAGTAATAGCTAAATGACTTACAACTAATAAAGAAAATTTATTTTTATTTCCATCGTACTTTATAACTACGCTACTGAGAGAAGTGTTAACAAAGTGCGAGCATTTGGATGATCAATACAATAGTGTCATTAAAAAATTTCTTAGTATGACTAAATTGAAACAATCCTTAAATAAGCTGAAAACCATTTTCTTAACTCTTCTCTATGTAACTTCAGTTATATTTTTTTGAAATTCGTTTATTACTTGTAACCGTAATGATGCTAAATAAAAAAATAGCCTACACTGACTTATTAGGCTTAATGTCTAATATAGGTTCTCACCCAATAAATAATTAAAAAATAATGCACACCTATATTTTATAACTATTAGTTAATAATTTTTACGAGGTTTGTAATTTTGCAGTTAAGTTATTTTAGTCATCCGAGATTTTTTCTTTTTTCTTTTTTCTTTATCATTCGTGATTTTTTACACTCAATGGTTATTTCTTTTACCAAAAGATTTATTAAGCTCCTTTTAGTTAGCCTCTCTATATTATGTTTCTCACTAATTTCTCAAAGCGCTCTTTGTTTAGGAGTAGATGACGGTCAAGGCAATACTGTTGAATACCCACCAAACGATCAAGGCAATGAGCCTGCAAATTCAGCAGATGGCGAAAACAATGAACTTTTAGACGTTGTTATCCCTAATCAGAAACACGAGGTAAATGATTTAGTAGAAAGACTTTCTAGTATTGACCTTGAGACTTTTCTTCAACTACCAGATAAAGAAAAAAATGAAAAAATAGACGAAATAATAAAGAATAACACGTTATTCAAAAATAACTTCTCTGATGGGTTAGAGGAAATATTTAAACAGGAAGGTTTCACACGTGCCAACTGGGAGTTATGGCCAGTTAAGCTTGTTTTGTGTGTAACCGCTGCCTTTGCTTGCGGCATAAATACATGGGCTGTGGCTGGAAATGGTGTTAATATTCTTGCTGCTTTTTTCACTGCACCAAGATCAGCCATGGCCGCTATGGGCCTGACTGATAAGGCTCATCGCCTGTTTTCAAAAAAGCTATCGGAGATAGCAGCTTGTTGCCGCAACCCCTATACCATCTTTAAATTAGTGACAGCAACCGTATATGGCTTTGTTTATACTGCTAACGACGCTAATGTCGCCGGGCTAGGGTTTAGAGATTTGATAGGGCATTGGGTAGGATATCCTATAGGCGTAGGCTTTAACGGATTCTTTACAATGGTACTAGGTAGTATTTTTGCTTATGACTTTCTTAGTAACTATCCACCAACCTTCTTAGCCTTTAATAAAGACAATGACGATATACAATTCCATCGTCATGATAACAAAATAAGAGCTATTATATTCGGTAAAATAATGGAGAAATTTGAGGAAATGCGGGAAAATGGTGATACCGATTTTACTGAAAACGATGTGCATGAGTTATTTAAACAGGTTATAAATGATAGCAGCCAAGAAGTTAAAGAATATTGTCAGAAACACGATATAAATAGCACAGCATTTATCGCTGAAGTTTTACAGAATGTTCAAGGTGAAAGATCTGACTCTACAAAGAAAAAAGCAACCTTTAAAAATACCGCAAAACTTATAGCCACGTGCGGGGTCGCTTTTTTTGGCGCGCTCGCATTTAAATTTGTTTTTGGGTCGAGAGCCATTGTTGAAAGCGCTTTAGCGTCAATGGCAACCCTTGCCAATGGGACCTATATGTTGGAGTATGGTAACGATACTATCAAGTGCGCCCAAGACCAGATTATGACTTGCTGGAATCAACTACCTATCGAAAATTATAACTTTACTGATGATCAGCTAGGTCAAGTTACTGGTGCTAATCTTATGGCGACTGTAGCTAATGCTGCCCAAGGTCTTGCTATTGGCTATGATACTTCTCAGCAAGCGCTCTCTGTCTTTGCACTGGCTATGATGGCCTGTACAAATAAGCATTTTCGTAACTTCCTCAAGCTCCATAATATGAGACCATCAACGTTTTTAGGAGTCTTTGGTATAGCAACTTTAGCCTACCCTTATATCAAAAATCTTGTTGATGTGTTACCTATAGCCGAAACAGCAAGTGAACTTATGGCGGTTTTAGGTATACCCGAGATAATAGGTCCAGTAGCAGGCGTGTTCATTACTTGCACTTTATTGTGTGTTACCTTTTCTCTCGGTGCCGAGCTACTACAAGATGGCTGCGAGAAAATCTGGGCTGCCCTCTTTCGCGCAATTATGTGCCTTCACTGTTTCTGCCCTTCAATTTGTAAAAAGAAAGAGGTAGGTGCAGAGGCAGGCATCAGCACCGATGCCAATGCCGATCTCAAGTTGTTACCTTTAAATGAACCACAACATGCCCTTCAGTCAGCAGAGTAATTGTGCCCATCATAAATATACTCTGATATACAAAGGATCTTTTTTATATTCGGTTCTTAGATAGCACCTCAAAAAATATCCTAATTGATATGCCTAGATTCCATTCAAGCTGAGTGGAATCTACGTTTATGTATATGGATAAATATTATACTAATGCTGTTGATACTAACCGAATAGCTCATGATAAACTCATAAGATCTTGATCTGTAACATGAGAAATAAGCAGCGAATGAACGAAGGGAGTCAAACATAATGGCGCTTCTGATAGGAATCGAACCTATATTTCAGCCTCCGGAGGGCTGCGTGTTATCCATTACACCACAGAAGCGGTACTTAACTAAACGGGCTTGATACTACGTCAGGCCCGCTTATTTTTCAAGATTTTTGCTTTCCTTACCGCTTAACCTATCTTGCATAGCAATAATACTGGCATAGCTTTGCTCTAGTTTCTGATACCAATTGTTTTTTTAACTAGGCAGATCACTTGATAATATTAATGATAAAAAAATCAAAAAAAGCTCGAAGCTAATGTACCCATGATCATACGCCAGCCATCGACTAAAACAAAAAGCATTAACTTAAAGGGCAGGGAAATCATTTGCGGTGACAACATAATCATACCCATAGCCATCAAAACACTGGCAACAACGAGGTCAATCACCAGAAAGGGTATATAAATAATAAATCCAATCTGAAATGCTGTTTTTAATTCACTGGTAACAAACGCGGGAATTGCGACAGTTAATGGTGTGTCTGATAAATTTGCCGGAACGGGTTTATTAGCAATTTGGTAAAACAGCTCAAGGTCTGTATCCCTTGTTTGCCTAAGCATAAAGTCTTTAACGGGTACACTCGCTTCTTTTAATGCGTTGATCAGGCTCATACCATCCTCAAGGTAGGGAGCAACCGCTACGGTATAAATGCTTTCATAAAGCGGGGTCATGATTAAGATCGTTAGCGCTAGCGTTATCCCCAGCAGCACCTGATTGGGTGGGGTTTGCTGCAAACCTAACCCCTGACGTAGAATAGCTAACACAATGATGATGCGGGTAAAGCACGTCATCATCAGCAATGCCGCAGGAATAAAACTCAATGCTGTGAGCAGTATTAAAATTTGCAGGCTGGCACTGTACTCCTGAGAAGCTCCATCTGAGGTGACCGTTAGCAGGGGCAAGCCTGTATCAGCAAACACTGTAGCTGAGCTCATCAGTATGGCCAGTGATAAAACAGCCGCTGCTGGCCTTGTCAGGTAGCGAGAAAACGCGTGCAACAGTTTCATATCAGGTAAGCTTCTTCAGCCTTTCTGACTTACTGATAACATCTAAAAAACGAATGCCGTATTTTTCGTTAATAACAACGACTTCTGCATAGGCAATCAATGTGCCATTAACCATAACTTCCATAGGCTCTGACGCCTCTTTCTCCAATTCAACAATAGAGCCTTTATTCAATTGCATCAGATCGCTGACATTAATTTTGGTACTACCCAGTTCTAAGCTCAAAGTGACCGGAATATCAAGAATCATAGCCAAATCATCAAGCGACTGTGGCTGTATGTTATTCGTGTCAGGAATAGAGGGCTGCTCTGTTTTCAGAGTATCTTTAAAGCTTTCCTTTGAACCCGGCGGCGGGTTCTTAAGGGCATCCCCTTGCTTTATATTATTTTTTTCATTGCCTTTTGTCATGTATGCCCTTTCCTCAACTATTCAAGGGTTCTATTATCTTCTGGTGGGGTAAGTATGTTTTCTACAATTTTAATACCCATGTTATCCCTAACAGTGCAAGGCTCTACAATAAAACCGGGAATGCCAGCTACTTTCATCGTCAACTGTTGTGGAATATCAGTTTGTATTATTTGCCCTGGCGCCAAACGCAAAACATCGTTAAGGCTCAGATCAAATTCACAAAGATGGGCAGAGAGCTCCAGGGGCACTTCTAACAAACCAAGCAACATGTTTTTTTTCCAACAAGGATCTTGCTCAATTACCTTGAAAGCTTGTATATCATCTTTGATGGGTTCAAGCGCCTGATAAGGAACAACCATATGTAAACGACTGGAATGTTCACCCACCTGCATAATAAACTCACTAACCAGAACTGTTTCAGTATCAGAATGAAATAGCGTTGAGATCGGAGTATTATAATTGTCGGATAGCTCTGCTTTAAATTCAGCTACAGCACTCCATGCTTGGGCTTGCTTCTCAGAAGCCACTTCTAGAAGTTGTTTAAAAATTCGAATTTCTGCTGTACTTAATTCATCTTTTAGCTCAGCACCCGTCTCACCGGTACCGCCATAAAAAATATCCACAAGCGCAACAAGCAAAGGTGATTCCATAGCCATAAACCCGGAACACCGTAGGCTTTTACATGAATAGGTATACGTCAGATCTGGTTGGAACTCTGCTGCTTGATACTCACTAATCTGCATAGCATCAATATGGGAAAAATGAATAGCCACATCGGTTCTGAATAGGCTACTAATGCCATGGTGTAATAGCTGGGAACAACGTTTATTAATCACCTGAAGCGTAGGCAGAAAATCTTCAATTTTTTCTTTCTGGCTACTAAGGTCATAAGCTTCCACATCGCCCAACTGGGTGTCGGATTTAACGGGTGAGACTTTACGGCCATCAAATGTGGGCGCGGATTTCCTTTCCATGAATGCATCCATACTAGATGTGCTTAATGGGGTTCTTTCAAGATACCGTTGTTAAACGCTAAACTCAAACACTTAACATATTTACACTTAGCGCGCTCTACAATATCACTAGCATATGACGAGTAATGTTAAACTGAAAGCATATTTTGAAACATTGAATTTAATACCCATCGCGCTCTCTAACTACCGTAATGAGCATGAATAGCCAGAAGTTCCAACGTATCGCTGGTATTTCGATGCCCAGCACATTAGAAAATTCGATTGGTATAAACATTGAGCTAATCAAGCACCCAACTGATCATGATCAGTTAAGCGCTAAGATGAAGTAGAGTAAAGAGAAAATCATGATCATTTCATCCCCGAATGATTTCAGACATGTTGCGAAATCTAAGTTACCACCCTTTTTATTTCATTATATTGATGGTGGAGCCAATGCTGAGCACACGCTTAGACGTAATATAGAAGATCTGAATGATCTTGCGTTAAAGCAACGTGTATTGAAAAACATGTCAGATTTAAGTGTGACAATAGAGCTATTTGGCGAAAAACTATTGATGCCTATAGCGCTGGCTCCAGTTGGACTGACTGGAATGTATGCTCAGCGTGGTGAAGCTCAAGCCGCGAAAGCAGCCAATAATAAGGGGATTCCCTTTACCATGTCGACGGTGTCTGTTTGTCCTATCGAAGAGGTTGCTCCAGCTATTGAAAGGCCTATGTGGTTTCAGCTATATATACTGAAAGACCATGGCTTTATGAAGAATGTACTTGAGAGAGCAAAAAGTGCGGGTGTTACTACCTTAGTATTTACAGTGGATATGCCAGTACCTGGCTCTCGCTACCGTGATATGCACTCAGGCATGAGTGGTCCATATGCATCATATAAACGCATTCTACAAGCGATGATGCATCCTAAATGGGCTTACCAAGTTGGCCTAAAAGGTAAACCGCATGATCTTGGCAATATATCTAAATACCTTGGGGCACCCACTCATCTTGAAGATTATATTGGCTGGTTAGGTAATAACTTCGACCCTTCTATTTCATGGAAGAACTTAGAGTGGATCCGTGATTATTGGGACGGCCCAATGGTGATCAAAGGAATACTAGATAAAAATGATGCGAAGGATGCAGTAAGATTTGGCGCTGATGGTATTGTTGTTTCTAATCATGGTGGAAGACAGCTTGATGGCGTTGTATCCAGTGCAAAAGCGTTGCCCAGTATTGCAGAAACCGTTAAAGATGATGTGAAGATATTAGTTGACTCCGGCATTCGCAGTGGCCTTGATGTGGTCAAAATGCTTGCATTAGGCGCTGATTGCACTTTATTAGGGCGTTCTTATATTTACGCGCTAGCCGCTCAAGGGCAGAAAGGGGTCGAGCACCTACTTGATTTATATAAAAAAGAAATGCAAGTTGCAATGACATTAACCGGCGCTAAATCCATTCAAGATATTGATATTAGTTTACTATCAGAATTACCAAACTAGTTTTAAATTATATGTAGCAGTTCAGACGGTCTGAACTGCTACACTTTTTCTAGCTCTGACCATATCATACGGCCCCGCAACGAATGAGGTAACGCTTCAATAATTTTGACATCCGCAAAGAGACCAATTAACCGAGGATTGTCGCAGTGGAAATTCACTATACGGTTGCATTCTGTGCGTCCTGTTAACTCTCCTGGATCTTTCTTAGAGTAGCCCGTAACCAAGATACGCTGCACCGTGCCAACCAAGCGGCGACTAATTTGTATAACATGCTGATTGATACGGTTCTGAAGAATTTGCAAGCGTTGTTTCTTGGTGGATTCTGGCACATCATCAGCCATATCTGCCGCCGGCGTACCGGGACGACGACTGAAAATAAAACTGAAGGAAGCATCAAAACCAATATCAGCAATTAGCCCCATGGTGTCTTCAAAATCTTTATCGGTCTCACCAGGAAAACCGACAATAAAGTCAGAAGATAGACTCAAATTAGGTCTAATTTTACGCAATTTCCGAATCTTTGATTTATATTCCAGCGTAGTATGATCACGTTTCATTAACGCTAGCACTCGATCCGATCCACTTTGAACCGGTAAATGAAGATGACTGACCAGCTTAGGCACATCGGCATACACATCAATCAAACTTTGAGAAAATTCCATAGGATGCGAGGTCGTAAAGCGAATCCGATCAATACCATCGATCGCAGCAACAACCGTTATCAGCTCTGCAAGATCACATTCTGTACCATCATCTTTACTACCACGGTAAGCATTGACGTTTTGACCTAATAAGTTAACTTCCCGTACACCTTTTTCCGCCAGCCCTAAACATTCCGCTATCACATCATCCATCGGGCGGCTAACCTCTGCGCCACGCGTGTAAGGCACTATGCAATAAGTACAATACTTGCTGCAGCCTTCCATAATAGATACATAAGCAGAAGGTCCGTCCACAGAGGGTTCTGGTAAGCGGTCAAATTTTTCTATCTCAGGGAAAGTAACATCGACGACTGGTATATGATTAGCTTTAGAAGCATCAATCATTTCTGGCAGACGATGCAATGTTTGTGGCCCAAAGACTACATCAACATGCGGTGCACGCTTGCGAATAGCGTCGCCCTCTTGACTGGCGACACAACCACCAACCCCGATAATCACCCCTGGGTTATTCTTTTTCAAGCGTTTCCAGCGGCCTAGCTGATGGAATAATTTCTCCTGTGCTTTCTCCCTAATAGAACAGGTATTTATCAGAACAACATCGGCTTCTTCAGGGCTGTCGGTTAATTCCAGCGTGTGTGTTTCCCCGAGTAAATCTGCCATACGGGCAGAATCATACTCGTTCATCTGGCAACCGTGCGTTTTGATAAAAAGTTTTTTAGCTATTTCAGATTCAGATGACAAAGCAAGATCCGTTGTATCAATCAAAGCAGCCGATTACAGAGTGAAACCTGCTACCTTTTAGTGTTTTCATAAGCGCCGTATTATAGCGTTGCCTTACCGATGAGGATAGTTGATTTTACTTTGAATCTATTATGTCGACAATTATAAGCATATTAGCAACTGTTGGTGCTCTTTTGCGAAAAGTCTCTTAACCTATAGAAACTTTAGTGATAACGTACCTTAGCCGCCATCATTTGTGGTATCCTCTCACTATTATTTCTTATCAGTACCTTACACGGGTTTAATGTGCTGGTGATTATAGCCAGTATCTATGTTTTTACAGGTAATTAAAGAGTCAATGGCGACTAAAGCAGTGTTTCGGGTTATTTTTCAGAATCAAGGTGAGATATTTGAAGTTTATGCTCGACAGATATTTCAAAGTGAACTCTGGGGATTTATCGAAGTGGAAGAATTAGTTTTTGGCGAGAAAAGCCAACTACTGGTTGATCCATCTGAGGAAAAGCTCAAAGCAACATTTGATAACGTTAAGCGTAGCTACATCCCCATAACATCTATTGTGAGGATTGATGAAGTAGAAAAAGAAGGCACACCAAAAGTCGTCGAGCTAAAAGAGGCCAGCATAAAACCTTTTCCTGCGCCCCCTACTCCCTATAAGGTTTAATAGCTTACTGCTATTGTTTGATATGGTTTTTTATTCTCAGCACTACCACACATTAGATAGAATGATAAAGCCTTTGAAGAAAGGTTCACACAAACACTAACATGGTAAAATAGCAAGGCTACTATTATGGCCTTGCTGTTCAAATAGGGCGGTCTGCAGCTATTTTATTTTAATTATACTCATCCTCTTTTCTAACTACGCTATTGCTAGTCGCCCCTGCTCTTGAGTCGGGCTGCCCATGCTTATTACAGTAGTTAGAAAACAGATTGGTATTAGCAATCACTCATCATGACCTGCTGCATCAGTAACAAGCTCTGAAAGCTGCTCTTCCAGTTCTTCTAAATCAGGGATAGTGGCAGGAAGGTCTCTAACAATAACCCGAGCAATTTCAGCAGGTCCTAACTGATCCTTAGATAGATGAATATCACCGCGAACCAATGTCAATGGCTGAGGAATGCCCTGAATAACAACACCATAGAAACCGTGCTTAGCGGTGTCCACCGTTTTATTCATAATGGCAATTTTGGCTGTAGCAGAAAATTCGGTAAATCGATGTTGATTAAATCGCTCAAAAGATACCAATGGAATCAGCACCCCTCGCCATTCAATATCCCCTAGATACCAGTCATCGCCATCGCTGCTATTTTCGGGCCTGAAATAATCTACCACTTCTGCTAGACAGGCTATGGGCAATAACAGGGGCTTTTGCTGCATCGGCACGAGAAGTGACTGTATTTCCCTTTCACTGGCTATGGAGTCGGTCATCTCAATTATCCGCTTTTGCTTCTGAAATCAGCTGATTAATCGTTCTTAATAATATACTTTCTTGAAAGGGCTTACCTATATATTGATTCACACCTAACTTTAGCGCACGATTACGATGCTTTAACCCAATACGGGATGTGATCATAATGATAGGCAAAGCAAACAGTTCCGGATCATTTCTGATGGCATTAGCTACTTCAAATCCATCCATTTCTGGCATTTCCACATCAAGCACAATCAGATCAGGTTGTTTCTCGCTGATCAATGTCATTGCCTCTGCTCCATTGCGTGCTGAATCAACATGAAAACCATGGCGAGATAGTAGCTGCGTAGTGACCTTTCGCATAGTAATAGAGTCATCAACAATAAGAATGCGAGGAACATCCCTTGCTTGGATGACTTCAGGTAATAAATGATCATCAGCTTGCTTATCTACTAGCCGGCTATAATGTTTTCTAATCATCTCAACCGGATCAATCACAATAACAACTCGACCTTCACCTAAAATGGTTGCACCATTGACACCTGTTAGATCTTTAAACTGAGGACCCAACGACTTGGTAATAATTTCTCTTCCACCGTGAAGAGTATCCACATGCAAAGCAACATTTTCACCGCCTCTTTGAATAATAATCACGGGACATCGTTCTGTCTGTATTCTAGTTGGTGTTAACCCAAGCAGTTTCCCAAAAGAGATGAGTCTGTGCTTAATGCCGCCATGTTCAATAGGTATCCCCTCTGCATAGCTGGCAATAAGTTCATCTGGATCAGCCATAATCAGTCTATCAATTGACTGCATGGGAATAGCATAAAAATAACCACTTTCTTCAATCATTAATGCTCGGTTAACAGTTGAGCGAAAAGGAAGTCGCAACACAAAGCGGGTGCCTTGATTTTTTTTACTCTCAACCTGAATGCTACCCCCAAGCTTTCTAACCTCATTGCTAACCACATCAAGCCCTACCCCGCGCCCAGAAAACTGTGTAACTTTGTTTTCGGTTGAAAAGCCTGCTGTCATAATTAAATGCAATAATGCATTTTCATCGGGCTCTGTCTGATTAGAAATCAGGTCTTTCTCAATGGCTTTTTCTCGGATCGCTGCAAAATTTACTCCCTTTCCATCATCACGAATATCTAGCGTAATGTACGAACCTTCGCAAGAAAGTATCATTGATAGCTGGCCTGCAGCAGGTTTTTCGGCATTTAATCGAGCGCTCTGATCACTTTCAATGCCGTGGACAATTGCATTACGTAAAATATGCTCAATGGGAGCCTGAATTTTATCCAGCGTGATGAGATCAATTTTTACCTCAGAATTTTTCACTTTAAGCTCAACCGTTTTGCTAAGTTCATTTGATAACTGTTGAACTGTTTTTTGTAATCGAGGCAATAAACGACTGAATGGTACTAGACGTACCTGAAGCAGTTGTGACTGTAGCTGAGATTGGGTTTTTGATTGCTGTAATAACAACCCTTCTGTAGCGCGACTTTTTTCATGAAGTGATTTCCGCAAATCCATTAAATCAAATGCAGATTCCATCAGCGCATTGGATAACTGACTTAACTCTGAATATTTATCCATCTCAAGCGGGTCGAACTCTGAGTTATCATCTGCCTCGCTTTCATACTTAGATAAAATCTGGGTTTGCGTTTCAATATCAAGACGCCGCAATTGCTCATGCAGTCGCAGCGTGGTTCGTTCCATTTCATTAAGACTAGATGTGATATCTACCAATTGTTGTTCAATCTGTGAGCGATGAATGCCCGATTCATCGGTAAGGTTAACCAACTGCTCTATTAGATCACTGGTTATCCTGATCCGCTCATCTTGTAAAGCAAGCGGCGGCTGATCACTGACATTGATTTTAGCCGAGTTAGTCTTTGGCTGAATTCCTTTGTTGCTCTGATTACTATTATCAATTGGGCAAAAAGATTCTCTTTTAAGCTGAACGTTTTTTCCCTCTATATCTATGTTTATCTGTCCTGTAGCAACGCTTTTGCGAGAGCTACCAAGATAGTCTGGTAATTCTGTTTTAATATCATTAGCATTATGCCACTTATCCAGCTGTATAATCAGATCATCGACTGAAGGTTCTGGCCTGTCTTGATTAATTGCCTGCAACATGGCATCAATGGCATCATGAGATTGCTTTAACAGCCCTAATGGTGCCTCTGATGATTCTCTCTGCCCTGTAGCAATGACCTCATACACACTTTCAAGAGCATGACTAAGATTACTGAGTTGATGAAACTCCGCCATTCTTGCCCCACCCTTTAGCGTATGCAAATTACGCTGTAATTCAGCAACCGGTCGCAGACTTTTATCATAGCGAAGCCAGCTCTCTAAAGCACAGGAACAGTTTTCTGTTAAATCCGCTGCTTCCTCAAGAAAAAGCTTAACTAAATTGAGCTCTGATGCTTGATCTTCTGGGGGCGATCTTTTCTTTTTTTGTGGTTTAACAAAATCTTTGATTTGCTCTTTAGGTGCCTCAAGCACGATTTCCTCAAAAATCGGCTCACTTGCCTGAGTTGCATATGTGTTCTTAGTAGAGTGTTTATTACGTAACAAGGCTTCCAAAGCCTGTTTAACCTGAGCAAATATTGTCTGGGGTGGTGTAATGATTTGTTTGGCTGCCGCTTGGTTCATCAAATCAACCAAGGTTTCAAAGCCTTCTTGAAGAGGAATAAACAACAGCTCTGGCAAGGACTCTTCATGCTGCTTTAGGTATTTACACACATCTATAAGCACATTACACAGTAAAGTTAACGCCTCAATATTAGCCGCCTGCGCTCTAGTCGATAGCGTAGCCAACTCCTTCTCCAGACATGTTAACTCTTGCATAGCAATAGCTGTTAACCACTTGGTTAGGAATTGATCAACTGAAAGCAATGTTTCAATATTAGTTGCAAGCAAAAGCTCTAAAGGCGAACCTTGCTGAGATTCTACTGTTGAATTAGTTTTAGTTTCCTCTGCTGTTTGATCATAGGCACCGGCATTCTCAATGTCGTCTAATTCAAAAAAACCATCTCCCCGTGCTAAATCATCTGCTTGCTCCATAGATAAAAGCACTTCAGGCGTTAACAGTTGACTATCATTTGCGAAATCATTAGTCAATGCTGGTAGCATATCAAGCACATCCTGCAGCAAATCAATCATACTACTGCCAACCTTAATCGCTCCCTTCAACAACCGATTTAACATATTTTCAACTGCAAAAGCCAGCTCACCAATAACATTAGCGCCTGAGGCACGAGCACTATTTTTTAACGTATTAAAAGAGCGTCGTATTACTTTCGCAGACTCAATATGCTGTGGGTTACTTTGCCAAATTGAAAACTTTGTGTGGAGCTCTTCCTGTACAGATTTAGCAGTACTTAAGAAAGCAGCAACCTGAGCACTTTCTTTTGTCTTAGTTTCTTGATCAGAAACGTCATCACTGGCAAGCATTTCAACTTGATGCTGCGGTTCTTCTAGCTCGGTTAATTGCGGTTCGATTACAGATACTTTTTCCGGTATACTTTCTACAGGAAACTCCTGCTCTACCAATGAAATAGCGCTATGGACCTCACGTTCTGGGGTTGGCACAACCATTAGCTGCTCAGCTGTTATTCCAGATAGTGAAGGGGGTTCAAATGATGCTGGTTTTTTTGTTAATTCTTCAATAGCTTGTTCGGCTTGCACCAAAAAAGTCCCTGAACTACTGAGATCTCCCTGAGTCAGTTGATTAAAATAAAACTCCATGATTTCCAGTGTTTTCTGCACAATGGTGATATGCGGTTGCACCGGCTGTTGATCTTCTCCCATCCATGTCGACTCAATATAACTGGATAACCTTTTTATCACTTTTGCACCTTCTGTCAAAGGCGGCATGTTTAACGTATCATATGCGCTGTTTAAAAGCGTGGGAATTTTAGATAAATAGGCTTTATTCCACTGGCTAGTAACATAATCACCAATGGCATGGCTAACCTCTAATACCTCTGCTTTAGCTTCAAGCACCGCAATCTTATGAATGCCATCGAGCATGAAGGCTTTAGTTGTTATCTCTGAGTCGGTTATTGACGGCTTTTTGTTATCAGTCGCAGATTCAGTAATATGCGGGTCGTCGTCTAGTTCTTCCGGTAAAGCCTCATCTAGATTGTAACGTTGCTTTTGAGTTAGCAATAAGCGGTTTTCAGTTTTGGCTGTAGCTATAAGAAACAATACTTTCTTTAACAGCGGCTCACTGGGTGTTTGATTTATTTCCAGACCATTGCTTTCAACCAGCAACTTTAATTGACTATCAAGCGCTTTAAGGAGGTAGTTGCTTGATTCACTTGGCATTATTGACCTCTCAATAAGCCCTTCAATTAATGCTGCACTACTTTCCCATAGCGATGAAGAAGGGGAGCCCCAGCATAGATTTTGGAGCTTACCAAATAGCTTTCTCATTAAGCTGAGACTTTGCTCTGGCTCTTGATTACGAAGGTAACTCGTTAAGCAAACCTGATATTTTTTTCTTATTTTTCGTATCAACCTGATAACACCTGACTCAACAAGGTGATCAAGCTGTTGTTGGCTCAATGGTTGAAGGCTGTCGCCGTATTCCGGATAAAAGAAGTCCAGATTATTCAGTGGTTGGCAATAGCGGAGGTTGCGTAATCTATTTAACAGATCCAGCATTGTTGAGGGCTGATCACTACCTGTTCTCACTAGATTTTCAATATAAGCCTGAAGTTGTAAAGTGCCCTGAATGAGGGTTTCAGTTGCCAACTGTCCATTAGTTACTTCTTCTTTAATCAGCGCATCCGTCACAGCCAGCAGCTCACCAATCAATAGCGATGCGCCTTTCTGTGGCACGATATTTAATGAGCCTTGAACCTGATGGAAGCGAGCATGACAAAAAATTAGTTGCGTACTCTCTACAGGCTTATCTAAATAAATATCTAGATCCTGTCTTATTTCCACAAGCGCTTGCTCAACCTCCTCTTTAACCCAGCTCAAGCTAACAAGGTCTTTTTGCTCAGTCATGAAAAATTCCCTTCTTCATGCAAACATTTGTTTCCTGATATAGCTACAAACTAAAACGCATTATTCCTTAGCCCAACTCATACCTTTATCGAAAATAACACGCCACATGCCAATAAACTCAGAGCGAATAATAGGGAGGCTAAGGATTAAACCTTGCTAGCTTTCAGTTTCCTTCAGCCTGAAGCCTGAAACGGTTTTACGCATCTCCAGCGCCATCTCAGCAAGATCACCAATTGAGCCGGCCGTTG
Organism: Endozoicomonas sp. (ex Botrylloides leachii); assembly: GCA_028728195.1. Taxonomy (GTDB): domain Bacteria; phylum Pseudomonadota; class Gammaproteobacteria; order Pseudomonadales; family Endozoicomonadaceae; genus Endonucleibacter. The sequence goes on along the minus strand of JAQYUY010000040.1, from coordinate 7,264 downwards.
CATTAGTTCCAGATGATGTCTGTAGGGTAATATCCCGAATAACCTTCATGCGACTGGATATTTTAGCTGCAGACTCCGCCTGTGCTGTTGCCGTATCAGAAATATTATGGATAAGCGTTGCCAAGTTACTAGAAACGTCTTCAATTTCCTCTAGTGCAACACCTGCATTCTGTGCTAGCTGTGCACCATTAATAACCTGTGATGTGGTCTGTTCCATAGAAAGCACCGCTTCATTGGTATCACTCTGGATAACAGAAACCAGTGTTTCTATTTGCTTAGTTGCCTCTGTCACGCGCTCAGATAGACGCTGCACTTCATCAGCAACCACTGCAAAACCACGCCCAGCTTCTCCTGCCATTGACGCCTGAATAGAGGCATTCAGAGATAAAATATTTGTTTGATCTGCAATGTCATTTATTAGTGCAATGATATTGCCAATTTCCTGCGAAGATTCACCAAGGCGTTTTAATCTCTTAGACGTATCCTGAATCTTATCCTTAATAGTATTCATACCATCAATGGTATTTCTAACAACATCTGCGCCATTAGCAGCAATAGACAACGAACGCTTAGCAACATCGGCAGAATCTATTGCATGAGCAGAAATACGATCAATGGAGTGCGCCATCTCGTTAATAGATTGAGTCGCCGTCTGAATCTCATTCGCTTGATGCTCTGATGCCTCGGCCACCTCATGGGCCGTGCTTTGTGTTTTTTGAGCTGCATTATCAACTTCTACGGCAGTTTGGTTGATGGTATTGACAAGCAGTCTCAATTGTTCGATAGAATGATTTATCGAATCAGCAATAGCACCGGTAAAATCTTCAGTTACTGTAGCATTAACGGTCAAGTTTCCATCTGCAAGCTCTTCCATCTCATCAAGTAGCCGCATAATTGCAGCTTGATTTGCTTCATTTTGTGCATGAGTGCTTTCAAGTCTTTTTCGTGCTTCACGGTTTATAGATAGTGCTACCAAAAATAATGAGAACAACACCATTAAACCAGCACCGCCTAATAATATTCGCTCAAAAAATCGAGCTTCTGATGCCGCTGCATAACTACTAGCCAGAATGGAGGTTTGTTGCAGGAGTTGCTGTGAGTCGGTAAATATTTGATTAGATGCCTTGCGAACTTGAAATAACTGGGGCGAAGCTTCTAGTATCTCTGATACACTGTTTTGCACCATTTTAAACAAATCAGCAATCTCCGCCAAACGATCAATAGCTTCTTCATTGGATACCTTTGCAATGCCAAGAGCGCTATTTCCATTTATCATGCCCGTTAAAATTCTTTCAAATAGCTCTGTATCACGGCTAAGACTATCAGCAGCAACAACAGCCGCTCCCCCGCCTGACAAAAGACTATTGGCACTTTTCAGAATACGTTCAGCTAACCACGGCTGACGTTGAGCAATAGCAACCTGCTCCGCTGATGCTTCATTGTCCAAAAACAATTCAATCACTCCATCATACTCAATCTGCAGTTGCGGAATGATTTCTTCTAACGTTCTAACCGTACTATGAAGCGCAAGAATTTTTTCTTCTGCGGAAAGGATATTATCTGCCTCAAACTTCAAAGCATTCCATGCTGCACCTAATGCACTAATTTGCGTATTACCTGAATAACCCTGTTCCAGCGTATGCGTCGTAGGTAGGGAAGACACGTTTTTTAAATTGGTAAACCTTTGGTCAAATTGATTGCGAGCATCTTTGAGCAATACAAAGGCTTCTACCTTGCCGGTTGTTGCTTCAGATGCATTTTTAGCAATTTGCTGAGAAAGAACTCGCAGCTCTCCAGCATTACTGCTATTTGCTTGATCGCGACTATTTTTTTGATCAGCATAAAAGAAAGCTCCCCCAAGAGCAGCAAGGGATACAGCTAAAACTGAAAGTGATACTGCCGCTCTACGGGTTAATTTTTTTTCCTTAGCAAAGTGCTTTGATTGACCTTTCATTCTTTCTGTCCTTGATAGCTGATTAGCAAGTCAATAAATAGTGTTGATCCGCTACCTTGCGCATCAAGTCTGTTTAGCCGCCTTGATAAATCTTTGATTATTAACAAGTAATTCTGTGCTAAAAATCATGTGGTGCACATTTTTGTAGTAACATCCCGTAATAAATGGACGGACAGATAATGCCAGGTCTTCTGGAATATCATCTTCTCCCGATGAATGGGAAAACTGTATCATGCCTTGTACTTCATCAACGATAGCACCAAATGTCATGGTGACTTGCTCCACTAACATTACTCGTCGTTGAGTACTTTTAGATGGCATTTTTCTTCCTAAAAAAGCACCAAGATCAATAATCGGGATAATTCGCCCTCTTAGATTAGCGATGCCGGTTATCCACGGCTGAACATCTGGCAATGGCACAATAGAAGGCAATGGAATAATTTCGGATACTTCGCGGCTATCAATAACAAAGGATTGATCGTTAAGCTGGAACTTAACCCCATTCCAAAAGGTTTTTATGGCTTCCTGCTCAGGAAAGAAGCAAGCTGTACGCTTTGCTCGTTTTTCAAGAGCAGCCAGTTGTTCAAACGGATGACAAGGCATCATCTTCGCTCCCCTTGAAGCGGTAACGGTGCAACATCTGTAAGTAGGTTATCCATAGCCATTGTGACAATTATTTTTTATTTTAAAATATCGTTAGTAAACGCGTCATATCTCCGTCTCAACAGCCAGCACACGATCCATCACAGTCAACAGCATCTTTTCGGTTACCGGTTTAGCTAAGAACTCCCTTGCGCCTTGTCGGATACCCCATATTTTGTCAGTCTCCTGATCTTTGGTTGTGATAATTACTACAGGTATATGTTGAGTCAGAGGGTTTTTTGCTAATTGTCGGGTTGCTTGAAAACCATTCAAACCAGGCATAACAATATCCATCAACACCGCGTCGAGCTTTTCTTTGTTGCACAGAGCAATGCCATCGACTGCATTATTTGCAGTTAATACTGTATGGCTATTTCTTTCCAGCATGAGTTTTAGCTGATGAACCTCTGTAGGTGAGTCATCAATGATCAACACACGTGCCATGGAACCCCCTTAGTTATTAATTTTTTTGTTGTTTTACCTCTTATCTTGCATCTAAACCTGACTCCATTATTTTAATAACAGGTAACTTGCTCGAATAGGACAGCTTACTTTTGTTTTTTTATCACAGAACTAATAGATATGACCAGAATTGATGACACCTCTATTTAATTTATTTTTATTCCTGCGCGTTAAAAACCGTTACTTTTATTTCCAGACATATATAAATCAATCAGTTATATCTCTTTTAATAAGCTATGCAACATGATGCGCCTAATTAAAAAACATTTATTAAAAATAAAATTATGCCCGCCGATTAATTCAATGTTGAGGATATTAATTTCTTGGAATCAATATGAATGGATATCGCCTTTTAGTCGTTGGCACACTAGTTGGAAGCCTTAACTTCTACCCTGTTGCATGGGCAGAAAGCCTAGAGCAAATCGTTAAGCAAGCCCTCAATAATCATCCTAATGCGCTCATAGGATTAAAGAAAATTCAGGGGGAACAAGAAAAAGTAGATGCTGCTTGGGCGGGCTATTTGCCGACTCTAGATATTGCCATAAGCGGAGGTGGACAAAAGCGTCAGCTCACTCCAGATCTTCGAGACATTGAGGGCAGTACCCATGATAAAAGCTTTACTCGCAAAGAAGGGTCCTTATCTTTCAAGCAAAATATTTTCTCTGGTTTTAATACACTACAAACAGTTACTCAAGCAAAATATCTGACTAATGCTGAAAAATACCAGCTAGGTGTAATACTGGAAGACTTAGCACTGCAAGTGACTAATGCTTATTTAAATATTTTAGAAAAGAAAGAACTGCTCGAACTGGCTGAAGATAATGTCAAACTGCATGATAAAATACATAATTTAATAAAGAAACGTACTGAGCAAGGTATAGCTCGGAGTTCAGACCTAGCACAGATTGAAGGAAGGCAAGCAAAAGCAAATGCTAATCTACTGAATGCACACAATAACCTTGCAGACGCCGATAGTGAATATTATGCTCTGGTCGGTGAAAAGCCCCCAAAAGAAATGTTACTCCCTGCTATTGCTGACCTTTCATTACCTGATAGCCTTGATGAAGCCTTGGTTAAAATGATTAACCATCACCCCAGCATACTGGCCGCTGATTATAAAATAAAAGCCGCTGAATCTGATTACAAGGCCCAGAAAAGTCGCTATTACCCTTCGCTTGATTTAACCGTAGATCAAAATTGGAAAACTAATAACGATGGGTCTAAAGGTACAACAGAAGACTTTCAAGCAATGGTCAAACTAAATTACAACCTTTTCAGGGGTGGTGAAGATATCGCTAGGGTTCAAGAAAGTGCTTATAAAATGGAAGAAAGCCGCGCTGAAAAAACAAAACAACTCCGCGTTATGGAAGAGAATCTTAAACTTGCTTGGTATAACTATGAATTTTTGAAAGAAAGAATAAGATACCTTCGTAAACACGAAGAAGCCAGTCAAAAAACGCTTGATGCTTACCAAGAGCAATTTTACATTGGCAAGAGAACATTACTGGATTTACTAGACACCGAAAATGAATTATTTCAATCTAGCCAAAGCCTGACTGAAGCGACTTATGAAGAAGTCTCTTCTCGCTATCGTATTCTTTCAGGTATTGGACAACTATTGAATGCGTTTAATTTAGCTTGGGGGCGGGAATGGTCTCAGGATGACTGACATGTAGTAGTTCAGACCTAACCTGATAGTTACCGATTTTTTAGAGAACATCTGTCAGATCAAGTTCAAGCCACGAATTTTTCCTTCCAGATGCTTTTGCCATCAAACAATGTTTCTATTGGTGTCCTGCCAAGACACTGTTCCCCTTGATGGCTTCGCTGAGTATTGCAGTAAATCAGCTATTCGTCTGTGGATGCCTTGCTCGCGTCGGCACTGTTGCAAACTGGGCAGAAAGTGTTAACACACTAGGGAGCGTTCTCAATTAAACGAGCCAATTAAGGAAGCGGCTAGCTGAACCATGCCAAAATAGTTACTCCCCAGTCGTTCATATCTTGTTGCAACCCTGCAGAAATGCTCCACTACGTTGTTTGTATAACTATCGATCATAATCTCTTGGTGATAGTCTCCCTCTTCTTTGAGGAATAACAGGTTTAGCCCCTGTGCTACGTATCGGGTAGTTGACTACTGCCCTAAGACTAAGGGTATAAATTATTTTTTTACAAATAATTATATAACGTATTGGCCAAATTTTTTAAATAGCTAGAACTTACGCATTGACAGCCCCGACAAAAGATGGCTTGAGCCATGCCTTCCCCTCAGAGAAGCTTTTTATAAAATCCCAAGTGGCTTCTTTGAGGGCATCCTTCCTAACACTGTAAATACTTCTGAGTGACTCCGTTACCTTCATCGCCTGAAGGCAGGAGTAGCTGAAAATGGACGCAAAAATATGATTCCTAACCTGCTGCTCCCCCCTTACCTGAAAACGCTCAATGTTGCAGAGCTGTTTTAAGGCTCGGTGATACTCTTCAATCGCTCAATGATGCCGGTGCATCTGGTTAAAATCAGACTGTGATGAACAATCGGCTCCAGCATGGGGTGTGTAGACAACGTAATGGCGAAGCTCGTCTTTTAGCTGCGTCCGGTAGAGTCGTACATAGCCAAAATTACGCAGCCAGACCGTTGTTTTTCACAGCCTTCAGATTTCCAATACTGCTATACCAAGCGTCACCGGTAACACATGCAGGTCTCAATCCCCATGCCAGTACTTCTTTCAGCATATCTATAAAGTAGTCATTTTTAGTCTTTCTATCAGCTGGATCATAGATGCGAAAATTAACAGGCAGGCTGTAACCTTTGATGTCCGTGTAATAGAGCGTGATGAGATTAATGCCCTTGACGGCTTTATGGTGCTTTCCCGAGTAATAATGACCGACTAAAGCCGTGTAATGACTGTAGGGTTTATCCAGTACAGTATCATCAACGGATAGTGTGCCACCGTCAAGGATAAGCCTTGCCACCGCTTCCAAAAAAAGGTCTTTAGGGCCAAAGTTTTCACGCAGGAGAAAACGGTTAACACTGTCATGCGACATATCACTCAACTCACCAAGGCGGGTACAGGTTGCTGATTTGGGCTCACACAGCAGAAATCCCATGTATTTGGGTAAGTCACACTTGGCTGTTGTTGGTCTTGTTATTTTTCTACGCACGATGACATCCGCTGCTTTTCTGCTGATCTAGCAATTTTTTTGGATGCCTGTCAATGCGTAAGTCCTAATAGCGTCTAAACTTCTCTATCAGTCACAGCCAAATAGCATTCCCCATAATAATCTGCCCTGAGGTCAGTGAGGATATGGGAATGCAAAAAATCATTTCACAGTTAATAAAGGAGTAAGAATATCTGCGGCTATATGTATTTGTACTCCGTAGTTATTCGATTGAAGCATTGTTTAAGTCATTTTTGTTATTGCTATCTTTAGCATTATTATTTATTTGTAATTTTTCTCAAGCCGGTGACGGAGAACAAAGTGAGAAATTTCTCCAAGCCTGTAGGTCAGGGGATCTCTATGAGGTGAATAATTATCTGTCTTCAGGCGCCAAGGTCAATGCCAAGACGGAGAATGGCTGGACTGCCCTGATGCACGCAGCATATAACGGCCACAAAGAGGTCGTTAAGCTTCTGATCGATAACCACGCCGACGTCCATGCTACGAAGGAGAATGGCTGGACTGTCCTGATGGCCGCAGCACAAGAGGGCAAAAAAGAGGTCGTTAAGCTTCTGATCGATAAGCACGCCGACATCAATGCCAGGATGAAGAATGGCTGGACTGCCCTGATGTCTGCAGCACAGGAAGACCACAAAGAGGTCGTTGAGTTTTTGATTAAGAAGGGCGCCAAGGTCAATGCCAAGATGAAGGATGGCCGGACTGCCCTGATGTACGCAGCAAAAAACGGCCACAAAGCGGTCGTTGAGCTGCTGATCGAGAACGGCGCCGACGTCAATGCCGAGATGGAGAATGGCTGGACTGCCCTGATGGCCTCAGCAAAGAACGACAAAAAAGAGGTCGTTGAGTTTCTGATCGAGAACGGCGCCAAGGTCAATGCCAAGATGAAGGATGGCCGGACTGCCCTGATGTCCGCAGCAAAAAACGGCCACAAAGCGGTCGTTGAGCTTCTGATCGATAGGGACGCCGACGTCAATGCCAAGACGAAGAATGGCTGTACTGCACTGATATACGCAGAAAAGCATGGCCACAAAG
>JAQYUY010000004.1 GCA_028728195.1 Endozoicomonas sp. (ex Botrylloides leachii) | reverse complement strand
GGTGCTTTTATTCTCAACATAAAATCTCATCTGGTTATTTTTTGATCATACCATCAGTGAATCTTACAGCATGTTATTACGTACCAGCATTGGGTACGTATGTACAATGCGCAAAATAATACTACTTCAATATCTAATGCGCTTAGGTAACTCAGTTAGTCAATAACCAAAGGTATATACCCTGCTACATATCACTTTTCTTTAGCAACTGTTGAAAGCGCCTCTTCTTTTCTTCTGGATGCATGGCTTTTGCCTCTGTTACCTCAGGCACTAACGGACTTGCATCTAACAGATCAGTCAGCGATGGCTCTGACAGCGCTCTATCAGGACTTATATTTGCCTTATACTCATTCATCACATCAAGTGCTGCTATCAATCCGTCATATTCAGGATGCTCTGGTGTTAGCCTTGCAATTTTCTGGCTAATCGACCGAATAATCTGCTGGATACGTTCAATAGATACTTTGCCATGATTGTCATTCAGCCATTGCGTGGCTGATTCACCATTGGTTGCCATAAGCGATAAGATACCACCCATAAAAAATTAACTCTTGATTATAAATGATGTTCTTAGTACCTACACCAGAATTATCGGATATCACCAAACCCTTGGTTGGCAACCATTGCACGATAGATAGTGGGAATCATAGGCAGGCATCTAGTCTTGGGAGGAGTTTAAGTGACCTTACAACAATTTTCCGAATATTTTTTTACACTGTGTCAGTCTCTTCCTGCTGATAATGTAAAAGGTATTAAGTAGCAATTGCCAGAGTCTTTTCTCTGGCGGTTATAAGATACCTCTATGCACTAAACAACTATCTGCTTTGCCTCTCCACTTGCCTAGAAGACTTCATGGTAAGCAATCTTAGTTTTTAACGCATAGAATAAGTCATTTGCATTCAATGCATAGCCTTCCTGACGTCAGTTTGATTGGCCGAGAGCTCCAATCATAAAAGCCTGTAATCTATATAGATAATAACCCAACACATTACAGTAATGCGGAAGCACTTCTAACCGTCCTTGATAAATTAAAATCTCAGCGACTTCCTCTTGCAAAGAAGGCTACTGCCTTTGCTTACATCTGACTAACTTTCAGATTCTAGGTGCTCAGCGTATTGATCAGCATCCATTAAATCTCCCAGCTCGCCTTCATCAGATAATGTCATCTTAAATAGCCAACCATCATTGTAAGGGTCACTATTAACGATTTCAGGAGAATCTGCCAACAGCTCATTAATGGCAATAATTTCCCCTGATAAAGGACAATAAAGATCAGATGCAGCCTTAACGGATTCAACAACACCAACCTCATCACCTGAGGCCATTATTGATTCTAGTTCCGGCAGCTCAATAAAAACAATATCTCCTAATGCTTCTTGAGCATGTTCGGTGATACCAATTGTTACATTTCCATCTTCTTCAATCCTTACCCACTCATGAGATGAAAGATACTTTAAGTTCGAAGGAATATTGCTCATTGTAAAACGCCTCTTGTTTAGCTTTCAGCTCATTAATAACGAATAAGCGGAGGTTTTACCCAAAATAGTAGTTCAGTAACAAACCCTGAGTTATATACGAAATTTTGCGCGTTAATGCAAAAAATAAAGGCATGACAATATATAGATTCTTGCTTAAAGTGCCATATTGGCAAGTTTCAAAAAATTGAAGCCGTACCCTAACTAATCCAACACACACATCATCTATATCTTGCTCATCAATTATGGGGGGGGTTGGGTACAGTGATGATACGCTATTAGCAGGCTTGTTATCAGGTAAAATCCTGAAAAAAGGCACCACCCTATGCGCAACCACCAGTGGGTAGTATTGCGATGAAGCCAATTAAGTTTCTTATTGATTTATTGCTAGGAAACTCTTATATATGGCGTTTATCAAATTTAACTGGATAAGCATGGCCTACTGCCACTCTTTAATATAATCAATTAGTACAATAGCAAACTCAACTTCCAATATGTTCAGTGCTTCGATAAGTAAGATGTCAGGCGTCATAAATTCACAGATAATACCTGCTTATTTCATAACCTCTGCACCCTGATGACAGTTATTTCCCTTTTATATTAAAGAAACTACCATACTTCATAATCATTGAAGGCATAATATGCTTATACTCAAACGCTTTCAAGAAGCTCACCTCTATTTGGCTATAACCCTTCATTTTAAGGAGTAAGTTTCGAGAAAATGTGCATCTTGAGGTGTAATGGGTATATACCCAAGTGAATTCAAGATGCTCATTTTTCTTCCAAGCTTACTCCTTAAAATGAAGGGTTATAGCTGAATAAACGCGAGCATCTTGAAAGCGTTTGAGTATATACCCCTATGAATTACGCAGTACGATTAATATTGCAAATATTCAGTTTGGGCCCAGTTTCCCCATGCATTGTCTTGGAATGATAAGCCTATTAGGCATTGTTATAGCAATACCAAACAGTAAGTTAAGTAAAATCGTCACATTGCACTTAAGTACTGTATTTGCTCAAATATAATGCTATCACTTATTGAATTAGCACATGATGATACTTCTGATAAGCATCGGCTTGGTCAACCCCCATATATTTGCCAAGTATCGTCTTATTGACTTGCATTAAATCAACAATCATCAAGCCATCAACTCCATTATTAAAATCAGGAGATACATGGAATGCAGCCAATACGCCTTGTAGTTTGAGGTATTGCCGAAGCAGCACGGGAACACCCTTTTTATCGTGCTCTATCTGCTTTATCAGTGAAGAAAGTTTATCTATATTATTTAGTCCTTCTAAATGCTCTTGTCGCCAAAAACAGTTTTTTTGTGGCCTTAGTGGTATTCTAGGCTGAACCAATGCGCTGAATATTTGGTCGCTATTATTGGCTTCAAGATAGCTTGCAATCAGGTGACGCGACACTTCATCGTAATCACCGTTAATGCTGACAGGACCAAATAACGTTTTATAGTGCGGATTTGCGGCAATAAATGCGCCAACGCCCTTCCAAAGAAGTTGCAAGGGCAATAGTTTTTTTTGGTACTCACGCTTGATAAATGCTCGCCCAATCTCAAGGCTTGCTCCCATTTGCTTCAAAAGCGCATGATCGTACCTGAATAAACTGTGCGTATAAATGCCATCAATGCCACGTTCACAGACAATTTTATCTACTTCACCTATGCGATAAGCGCCAACCAATTCTGATTTAGCTGCATCCCACAAAAAAAGATGCCGATAATATTGATCATAATGGTCTATATACAATGCATTGCCTGTGCCTGCACCAACTTCGCGGTAAGTAATCTCTCTTAATCGTGCAATTTCTTTGAGTATATGCGGAATTAAAGACGCTTTGGCACAATAAACAACCATGTTGCCTTTTTTCAATAACAATGCACTTGCTGGCAAGCAAGCAATCTCGTTTTTTAGTGTATTGACAGGAAAGGAAGGAGCAATAACTGCTGGCTGTTTTAATCGTTTATAACGAAAAAGTTTTTTTGTTACTTCCCCTTGATTCGCAAGCAGGTAGGTATTTAAGCGCAGGTAGTTTGTTACTACCCTATCTGAAGTAAATTCAGCCAAATCAGCAGGTTCTTGACAGACTCCTATATGAAAATTCACGGTACACCCTTGTCTATTAATGAGCTCTCTTAACAATCTCATTATTCTCAAGGTGGGATGAATGAAACTACATAATTGGAAGACCCAGCTATTGCGGCCTTCCATAAAAATTGGCGTGACGTGAGCACCCGTATTGCGGATAATTTTAGCTGCTGTTAACTGCCATGTCGGATCTATTATCCGCCTAAGTTGTTTATCATAACGGGATACAGCTCCAGCTGGGAAAATAACCAACATATGTCCTTCACTGACCCACTGCTGCGCTTCAAAAATAGCTTTTTTATTTTTTTCTTTGCGCTCTTTGCTGAGTACGTCTACTCCAATAAAAACATCTTTAAAATCGGGAATTCGACACAGTAGCTCATTAGCTAATACTTTGACATCATCACGAATAGACATCAGCATATCCGCAAGTACTATACCGTCAATAATCCCTGTGGGGTGGTTAGTCACAATAACAGCAGAACCCGATGATGGAATAGCACTTTTCGAGCCCGCTGTAATAGCATGATCAATACTAAAGTCATTTAATACTAGCTTGAAAAAATCTTTCCCTTGGTAGTGACCACCACCAAGTTGTTCATAGCGATTTTCCAACGCTTTTAAACCTGATAGTTTCTCAAAAAAACGCTCAAGAAGACCAGAATTGGTTACTTTTGGTATCCGAAAAGGAGAATTTTCCATAATACATAGATCCTATTTTTATTGTTATTTGAGTAATTTAACGATAGATAAAAAACGCTGTCTATTATTTTTACATCATTAACTTGCTCAGAACATGACTGCATAGGAAAAATAGATATATCAGATATACAATACTTTTTGACATAACATGCATTTTTCAAGAGTTTTCGGATAAAGATATTTGCATGCTGATACTCCCTCATTGATCTGACCCATAAAATGAAGTTAACAATATAGCCAGTTTTTTTTGCTACGATCGACACCATAAAGGTTTAACATTCTTCAAATAGCTTCTCATGCGGTAGCCGTCAATTACTTATAATTAAATAGATAAATATCCACTCAAATTATAAATTTTTATTTTAATTATTCAGATAGCACCGCTTGCAATTAAAAAAACGCTACAATTAAAGAAAATTATTTGAGAAAAACATAATGACTGATCAAGAAAAAAATTATTTGAAAGATATTAAACATTTTGTAGATCAAGGGTTGTCAATGGCTGAATCTTTTCTTAAAGTTTTTGAGCATTACGAAATACATCCACATGAGTCCCTTATGGAGGCTATCTTAAAGCGTTATTCTATTGCTGATCTACAAATAGGGAATGATTACTTTTTTGCTGACGGAAGCCGTCTAAATATTGACAGTTATTATGACTGCATGATTGCAACGAAATCCCCTAACTCTAATCCTAATACAGGCATGGATTTGTAATACCTATCATATTTTCTAACTACCATACTCAGTATGAGTAGCCGAATTCTAAAATAAGGTGGAACAAGGAGCAATAGCAGAGCTATTACAAGAAGCTCTAATACAGTGCTGGTATTCGAATGATAAGCGTAATAACCTAGTTAGAAACGGAATTGGTACAACAAATTTTTCATAAAAGAATGAGCATAAATATCGCATAAATTACCGGTCTATAGCATAATTATTTGTTAGCTAAATTGTAATGGCTCAGATTAAATCTGAACCATTACCGTTTATGGTCAACCAAATAAAGCAGCTGATGAAATAACATAAGCCGCATTGGTTCTAATAGTTTGCATACCTGCTTCGTATTGTTTTAGGGTTATTTTTCCTTTGTCATTTGTATCTAAAAAGCTAAAAACATTCTCAGCTCTTTCTTTTGCGTCAGCCTCTGAAAGAGCATTGCCTGTTATTTTCTCGATATAAGCTATTCTTTTATTCATAAACTCCTTTTTAGTTACAACCCCATCATTATTAGCATCCATTTTTTTGAATAAAACTTCATCATGTGCTTTAAAATCTGCTTTTATTTTTTCTACTTCTTTGTTTATGTTTTTAGGATCTTTGAATGCAGCAAGTGGCATTGGTAACTCATCTGCCCAAACAGGTATAACGGTAACCATAGATGAACATAATGCTAACAATACGGCTGCAATAACTTTTCTCATTTTTATTTCCTTTAGTAAATAAACAACTCAAAAGGCATTTTGGACTCTATCACCTTTCTTTTTTTAACTCAAATAAGAAAAATACCAGATGTCGTTTATATAAACGACAATAACAGTTTGTTTACAGTTATTGTATGATAAAAGCAAATAAATCACATAAATCCTTCTATTACCTTGTAAGCTATCAGGTATTATGCATAACAACATCTTCTTTATTTCTTAATCATTTTCTTCAATTTCTGCCAATCCGTACGTTCTACTATCAAGAGAGTAGTTTCTTTTTTGGACGCTTATGCAAACAGTTGGTTAAACAGCTTCGCCAAGTGGGCTATGCGGTAAGGGAGTACACCCCTGAAAATACTAAGGGCCCGCCAGCTGGCGATCAAACATCCATTTTAAAGTTTGATTACATTGTTGATGTACCGGTAAAAGCGACAACACGGGTTACGTTGCTGATTGATAATCATATCTTAACCCGAGGCTATAAGCTGATTGACGGCGTTTATATGCCAATAGGCGACTGGGCTTATAAAGGAGATACAGGAGGGAAACAGACATGACACATTCTAATCAAAGCATGCCCCCTAGCGACTCGCCGGGACAGCCAGAAAATGCCAATAGAGGCGTTCGGCGCATTAATAATAGAGCGTTGTTTATTGGTATTGGCCTTGTGGTCTTTTTTGCCGTTGTTATTGGCTTGGGTGCCTATGATCGATCTCGTGCGAACCAAAATCCTTCTCTATACCCATTACACCTCAAGATGCATATTTTCTCGAAACTTACTCCTTAATGAAGGGTTATAGCCAAATAGAGGTGAGCTTCTTGAAAGCGTTTGAGTATATCTCCACTTCCTGTTTACTTATCTGCGGCCTTTTGTTCCATAGTTTTTTTATTGCTTTTCAAGTTATCATTGGGGCCACTGAAGGACCAACCTATGTCGGGAGAGGGTTGACCTATATCACCACTTCTTGCTTGTTTATCTGCTGCTTGTTGTTCCGTATTTTTGTTATTTCCTTGATTTCCGCAGCCA
>JAQYUY010000039.1 GCA_028728195.1 Endozoicomonas sp. (ex Botrylloides leachii) | reverse complement strand
TCTAATCAACACAATAGACCAATAGAGAAACCTGCTGCCTAAAATGACCGAGCCCACAATATAGATAAAACCAGCCATACCGATAAGAAAAGGTAAAATAATCACTAATTGTAAAATTAGTGTATATAAAAGAATATGAAGCTTTGTATATTTTTCGCCATGAGTGACTGGTAGCATAGGAATGTTAGCATGAGCGTACTCTTCCTTACGGTGGATAGCTAGCGCCCAAAAATGCGGCGGTGTCCATGCAAAAATAATCAGCACTAACAATAGAGCATGACTATCAATACTGTCAGTTACAGCCGTCCAACCAAGCAAGGGGGGAGCTGCTCCTGCCAAACCGCCAATCACAATGTTTTGTGGTGTTGCCCGCTTCAAAATTGCCGTATAGATAATTGCATAACCAACAACAGAGGCAAAGGTAAGCCAAGCGGTTAGCGAATTCACTAAAAAGATCAGTAGCAGCATACCAGCGCTGCTAAGAATCAATGCAAAAATACAAGCATGGAGTGGCGCAATATTTCCCTGTGCTAAAGGTCTTTTCTTAGTTCTTGTCATTAAAACATCTACACGGCGATCAACAACTTGATTAATAACTGCCGCAGCCCCAGCACAAAGCGCAATACCTAGGTTACCAAAAATAAGCGCATTGAAAGGCACCCACCCCGGCGTTGACAAGCACATGCCAACCCATGAGGTTAATACCATCAAGGCAACTACATTGGGTTTAGTTAACTCAACATAATCTCTCCAATGAGCACCCTTTCCATGATGTGGCCTGTAAGCCATAATTTGACTGCCTTTACCTTGGCTCATCATCACCCTCTTTGCACATCTCGACCCATAAACGAACTTATACGGTAATTAAAAGCAACCATTGAGAGCAATAGCAGTGCTCCGCCCAAATTATGAGCAACAGCAATCGAAAGGGGTAAATGCCATATAACATTGCCGATCCCTAAAAATAGTTGCAATAGCAGGGCAATCAGCACAAACCAGGACAACCTATATAGGCCCTTCTTATCCTCCTTAGCGAGGTCTTTTGCGTAGATTCTTGCAGCAAACAGCATCATTAATAGCACTAGAAAAACAACTATAGCGCCGACCCTATGGCTTAAATGAATAGCCATTCTCGATGCAGAGTCCATAACGCCGCCTAAATAATTCGGCCCTATTTGTTGGCCGATATCAAATCCTTTTTTGAAGTCGACTGGCGGCAACCATTTTCCCTGACATATAGGAAAATCAGGGCAGGCAAGCGCTGCATAGTTAGCGCTTGTCCAACCACCAAGCGTTATCTGAACAATAACAAGTGCTAACCCCAACGAGGAAAGTTTTTTTAGTCTCTTCAATGGCAAGGTGATCGGCAAAATCCTCCAGTCAAAGCCAGATAGCCTAAGTGTTAATAAGAATAAAAGAGCTAATGTAGCAAAACCGCCAATAAGATGCCCCGTCACTACCTGAGGCCATAATTTTAACGTCACTGTCCACATACCAAAAACAGCTTGTAAACAAATTATCCCTAGAATAAAAAAAGGTAATTTTTTAGGCTGACCCTCTGTATGGCGAAACCGAAATGATTGGACAGCCAGTATTAAGACTAATAGCATTAATAATCCTGCTAAATAGCGGTGCACCATTTCTGCCCAACCTTTAAATATCTCAACAGGCACATCAGGGAAGCGGCTTTGTGCTATTTCAATCGCTTTTTCCGTTTGAGGTACAGTTAAAAATCCATAACAACCTGGCCAATCAGGACAACTCAATCCTGCGTGCACAAGGCGTGTATAGGCACCTAAACCAACGACAATGACCGCTAATAATGTAGAAACAACTGCCAGATAGTAGCCTTTCTTATATTTATATTTATTTTTATGCTCCATACATTTACTACCCTATATTTGATGCTTTGAGAAGCTTTTGCATATCCCTTAATAAATCACCACCTTTCTGATTCGGTCGGTAGCGCATCATAATGTTGCCAAGAGGATCAACAATATAATAATTATTTTCCGGCCATTTTTTTATTGATAGCACTCTATTGATGATACTAGGATCACCCTTTAGCCAAAAAATACCTGGGTGATCTTCCTTTAAAGATTTATTAATAACCGGATTATCTTCTGCAATATAAATTCGTCTTACCCTGTCAGCCTCTCTACCCAAACCAATATGCACTTGCCGAGTTTTATACAAAACATCTCTACATATATCATCTGAACAGTGATTAGAACCAAAAACAACAATTGTCCAAAGATCATTTTGTTGATCAAAAGATGTGTCTTTCCCCTGCTCATAGAGAGCAAAGTCATCAAAATGTGGTGGTGGCAAAATTAATTCGCCCTTATTTGTTCGGCCTTCAGGTACTAAGTAACCTGAAAAGTACATAAACCATGCAAGACCAAATAATAAACAAGGCAATATAAAAACTATGGCAGCTTGCTTACGTCCTTTAGGGCGTTTTCTTTCTATGACGCCTTTTCCCATATTACTATTTCCCTTTGACGCTCATGTGAAATAAATAGAGACCTAGAAAAACAGCCGCCATGGTGAACCATTGCAGGGCATAACCTAAGTGTTTTTCTGATGGCATAACCGCTTTTTTCATTTGAATACGTAATGCCGCGGGTTGATCTTTATTGAGGTTCAGTAAATAAGCTGGCACAGGTTTGCCAAGAGCTTTCGATGCCTTATCAAAGTCCATGCCCTGAATAACCTTAGGCCACCCTTTGTTCCATACATCTTTTTTTAATAAAAGTAATTCCCCTAAAGATCGATAAATAGTACCTTCCAAATGGTACATAACAGGATCAACTTTTATTTTAGGTAGCTTATCTCTTGTCTTCATAGGCACCCAGCCTCTGTTTACAAGAATGACCCCGTCTGATTTTGTAAAAAAGGGCATGATGACAGAAAAGCCTGCCCTCCCTTTATATACTTGATTATCCAGTAAAAAATACCGCTCATTATCAAAATATCCACTAGCTTTTACTGGGAGATAAAGGGTATTTTTATATTTTTTTACTTGGTCAAGTCTCAGGGCTGGCATACTTTCTCGGGAAACATATATGCTCTCAAGCTCAAGTTTTTGCTCATAGCGCGATAATTGCCAAAAACCTAATCCTATAAGTAGAGGAAATAGCAATATAAACAAAACTGAAAGTCTAATCTTAAATACTGACATCTAGTAACTTCTCGATTAGTACGCACCGGATAAAACTCTGTTATGCTTCTATAAAGCAAGCGCTAGACTTGGAGTTTTAACGTGTGGTACACCATAATAATTATTATTTTTCTCGCTATTTTTATTAGCCTAGCAACTGGTTTTTACTTCTTACTTAGTGAGCAGAAAAGCTCGCACAAGTTGTTGACATCACTAACTGTTCGAATCAGTCTAACGGTTCTTCTAATGATATTTATTATTGTTGCTTGGCTACAAGGTGATATTGTTAGTCAAGCTCCATGGCTATACCGTTAGATAGTATTAATCAATACTCGCTTAGTCGAATACTAAGCGTCATTAATCGTGCAATATATGATTTAAATATTTCTATCAAAACTGGCGTAAAATATCATTAATATCACACTTTAAAGCTAACAACCTTTTTCTGAGTGTTACAGATTTTTTATATAAGGTACACAAAAATAAACACTGCAATCCAGACAACATCAACAAAGTGCCAATACCAACTAGCTGACTCAAAAGCAAAGTGCTTATCGGGTTCAAAGTGGCCTTTATAGACTCGAAATAGCATCACCGTTAGCATAATTGCTCCAAGTGTTACATGAGCACCATGAAACCCAGTTAAGATAAAAAATGTTGATCCATATATGCCCGCTTTTAGCGTCAGTCCTAGCTCAGTATATGCTTCAATGTATTCTTCTGCCTGAAGGAAAAGGAAAGCGAAACCAAGAACTAATGTGAGTATCAACCATAACTTTAATTTAGCGCGGTTGTCTTTTCTTAAGGCATGGTGTGCTAGTGTCAATGTTACACTGGATATCACTAATAATAAGGTATTGAGAAGCGGTAAATGGAAAGGGTTAATTAAACCAGAAGCACCGGGAAATTGTTTATTATCTGGGTTGTCCTGCAAAGGCCACTGTGCTGTAAAGTCTGGCCATAATAACCAGTTGGTCATCTCACCATCGCCCTCACCACCCAACCAAGGAACAGAAAAGAAACGAACGTAAAATAACACACCAAAAAAAGCGGCAAAAAACATCACTTCAGAAAAAATAAACCACCCCATACCCCAGCGAAAACTGCGATCCATCTGATTGCTGTATAGACCAGCCCGCGACTCTTGAATAACATTGCCAAACCATCCAAAAAGCATCCATGCCATTAAAAGGCTTCCGGTAAATAATACCCAGTGTCCAGTAGTGTCTTTGGTGCCAGCGCTCAGATTATTCATCATCATAGCTGCACCTGTCAGGGTTAGAAAAAGACCAATAGATGCAATGATAGGCCACTTACTCTGAGCAGGGACATAGTAAGACCCTTCATTATTCGCCATTAGGTTTCTCCTTCAACCTTTTCATTCAAATGCGTTACATCAAACAATGTATAAGAGAGCGTTAATTTTTTTATATGCTTTGGTAAATCTTGGTCGACAATAACACGTAGTGGCATCACCCTTTCTTCTCGTGCCTTTAACGTCTGTGTTGTAAAGCAAAAACACTCTACCTTATGAAGATAATTAGTTGCCTGAAAGGGAGAAACACTAGGGATTGACTGCGTCACTACCTTTTTATCGGTCGGGTTTTTTATAATAAAACTTAACTCCCCCACTTCACCTGGATGAAGGTCTATCTCTGAAATGCTAGGAAAAAAATCCCACTTGATATCGCCATTTTTTGTTGAAATAAATTGCACTTTAACTGTTCGAGTGACATCAATTTCAGCTCGTTTATTTTCATAAGGGGTATCGCTAGTTTTTCCATTTAACCCCGTTACCTGACAAAACACATCATATAAAGGCACCATGGCAAAACCAAAACCAAACATGCCTACTGCTATCAAAATAGATCGAATGAGTGTGCGGCGAGTATTCATTTTTTTATCGTCGCTTTTACTCATCCCTTATCTCCTTTAACTATCTTCCATTCTATCTATCACTTAAACTTTTGGCGGCGTTGAAAATGTATGATAAGGCGCAGGCGAGGGCACACTCCACTCTAAACCTTCTGCCCCTTCCCATGCTTTATCCGGGCTTTTTTCTCCCCCTTTAATACATTTTATAATGATAAAAACAAGCAGCAGCTGCGTAGTTCCGAATAAGAAACCTCCAATACTGGAGATCTGATTGAAATCTGCAAACTGTAGGGCATAGTCAGGTATTCGACGAGGCATACCCGCCAAACCAACAAAGTGCATAGGGAAAAAGGTAAGATTCATGCCTATAAATGATAACCAGAAATGTGTCTTTGCCAATGTTTCATCGTACATATGGCCTGTCCATTTTGGTAGCCAGTAATAAACCGCTGCAAAAATAGCAAAGATCGCGCCAGGCACTAAGACATAATGAAAATGAGCTACCACGAAGTAGGTATCATGGTACTGGAAGTCAGCCGGCGCAATAGACAACATTAATCCAGAGAACCCACCAATAGTAAACAATACAACAAAGGCTATAGAAAACAACATAGGCGTTTCAAAGGTCATTGAACCACGGAACATCGTAGCAACCCAATTAAAAACTTTTACGCCGGTAGGTACTGCAATCAGCATGGTGGCATACATAAAGAACAGCTCACCCACTAAAGGAATGCCCACTGTAAACATATGATGCGCCCAAACTATAAACGATAAAAAGGCAATACTAGCGGTTGCATAAACCATCGACGAATAGCCAAAAAGACGCTTACGAGAAAAAGCGGGGATAATACTAGAGACAATGCCAAAAGAAGGGAGAATCATAATATAAACTTCTGGATGTCCAAAGAACCAGAAAATATGCTGGAAAAGTACAGGATCTCCACCTCCACCAGCATTAAAAAAGCTAGTGCCAAAATGAATATCCATTAGCATCATCGTAACAGCACCGGCTAACACTGGCATAACTGCAATCAATAGATAAGCTGTTATTAACCACGTCCAACAAAACAATGGCATTTTCATCATAGTCATACCAGGCGCACGCAAGTTGAGAATAGTCGCAATAATATTAATAGCGCCCATAATCGAAGAAATTCCCAACATATGAATAGCAAAAATAAAATATGTCGTTGAAGGCGGCGCATAATCTGTGGATAGCGGCGCATAGAACGTCCAACCAAAGTTCGGCCCACCACCTTCCATAAAGAGAGTACTCACCAGCATGATGGCAGCAAAGGGTAAAATCCAGAAACTCCAGTTATTCATTCTTGGCAATGCCATATCAGGTGCACCGATCATCATTGGTATCATCCAATTAGCCAGCCCGACAAAAGCAGGCATAACAGCACCAAAAACCATGATCAAACCATGCATGGTGGTCATCTGATTAAAGAAACCTGGCTCAACAATGTGTAATCCAGGCTGAAATAGCTCAGCCCGAATAATCATGGCCATGCCACCACCAATAAAAAACATAATAAAACTGAACCACAAGTACATAGAACCTATGTCCTTATGGTTTGTCGTATAAACCCAACGCATCCAACCTTTAGCAGGGCCCTGATGATGATCATGGTTATTTTTATTATTTGTCACATCCGTCATCCTCAATGCTCCTTACCGACTGGCTTGTGGTACTTCAGTTTTGAACATTGCTGTGTTCTTAAATTCTAGTACTTGTTTTGGCGTAACCATTTCACCGGTGTCATTACCCCAAGCATTTCGCTCGTACGTAGTCACGGCAGCTATCTCAACCTCACTTAGCTGTGCTGCAAAGGCTTGCATGGCTGTACCTTTTTTACCGTTAACGATGATATCCACGTGCTCAACAATACGATCTTTTGCCGTTGCTATTTTTGATCCTTTGAGCGCAGGGAATAGTGGGGGCATGCCCTGACCATTTGGCATATGGCATGCGGCACACACTTTTTCGTAAACTTTTTTACCCTCAACCATTAACTCATCAAAACTCCAATCTTTGCTTGTAAGTGCTTTTATTTTTTCTGCTTCAACTTTTTTTCCTTCTAACCAAATACGATATTCATCTTCAGAACGAACATCGACAACAATAGGCATATAGCCATGATCTTTTCCACATAGCTCTGCACATTGTCCGCGGTAAATTCCTGGGGTCTCTATTCGCGTCCATGCTTCATTAATAAAACCAGGAATCGCATCACGCTTCACTGCAAACTGAGGTACCCACCATGAGTGAATAACATCTGAAGCCGTGACAAGAAAACGAACCTTTTTGCCTGCTGGAAGCACCAGCGGTTCATCAACTTCTAACAGATAGTTACTATTTTTATTACGAATATTATAGATTTGCTCTTTAGGGGTACTTAGGTTACTGAAAAAAGAAACGTTTTCCCCTAGATATTCATACTGCCACTTCCATTGATAACCTGTTATTTTTATATCAATGTCAGCATCATCGGTATTATAAATATCAATCAAAGTTTTAGTGGCCGGTATTGCCATGATAACGAGTATCAATAAAGGTACTGCTGTCCAGATGACTTCCACCAGTGTACTTTCATGAAACTGCTTAGCCTTGGCACCACGAGATTTTCTATGGGCGTAAATCGAATAAAACATGATGCCAAAAACAATAGCTCCAATGACGACACAAATGAGAAAAATTGTCATGTGCAAACTATAAATGGAACGACTAACTGCCGTCACTCCCTCTGGCATGTTCAGTTTCCAAGCAGCAATGGCGTCCATAGGTAAAACCATGCCTGCAACAATAAAGAGATAATACGCAAGCTGTCTCATTCCCTGACTTCCCCTAACGGCCTCCACTTTCAGTGGTGGTTTTTATTATTATATGGTGCAGAGTAAATAACACACCTTATGATTTAGGGTGTGTTAGCTCAGGATATATACGGCCCAACTTATAACCTAGAACACTGTCTTATTATTTTACTTGAACTCCCTGTAGAGAGCTCGAATTCCCTTTTTACAACAAGCTTCTATCGCGTTTAATTAATATATTAAAAGCACTCTATTACTCTATACTTGCCAGCCATAAATTCCAATAGAAGCAACAATATCAATAAATAAAAGCAAAACCTATTTTCTGGAATGCCCGGCGGGGCTAGGTAAAAATGCTCTAGTCTAATATATGACTTTTAATTCAGCGCAGTGTTTGGCTCTATTTCTTGCCGCTGCTAGACTGACGGGGCAACAAAACCAAAAACTGAGGATAAAAATGGGCTTTCTTGATCGGATTAATCACACCATAGACATCAACCATTCACTCGTTTGTGTAGGGCTTGACCCTCTGCCAGAGCGCTTCCCCAGTGAGGTTAGAGGCAAACCTAATGCAGTTTTCGAGTTCAATAAAAATATCATTGATGCCACTGCTGATTTAGTATGTGCTTACAAACCTCAAATAGCCCATTATCATGCACTTGAAGCAGAAAACCAGCTCTCTTTAACGATTGAATATATACAAAAAAACTATCCTGAAATCCCTGTGATTCTTGATGCCAAGCGAGGCGATATCGGCAGCACGGCTGAACAATATGCAAAAGAAGCATTTGAGCGTTATGGTGCGGATGCTGTAACTGTTAACCCCTATATGGGTGTTGATACTATCAAACCCTTTACACAGTATGCAGACAAAGGCGTGATCTTGCTGTGTCGCACCTCTAATGCTGGAGCAGCTGCCATACAAAATCTGTTAGTCGGCAAGCGCTATCTTTATGAAGTGATTGCGGAAAAAGCTGTGACCGAGTGGAATGCTCACAACAATATTCTTCTTGTAGTAGGTGCAACCAATCCTGAGGAGCTAAAACATATTCGCTATTTAACAGGTGATACTACATTGCTAGTGCCAGGGCTAGGCGCTCAAGGCGGCAACGTGGAAGCAACCGTTACCAATGGCTTAAATAGTCAAAAAAAAGGCATGATTGTCAACTCGTCTCGGGGGATTACTTACGCCAGCGAAAACTCTGATTTTAAAAAAGCAGCCCGCCAAGCTACAATCAAGCTCAGGGGTCAAATCAACCAGTATAGGTAATGGATTAACACAGGGAATCTCTGCTCTTTCCTCTAGCGCTCAGCAGTCTTGCATCACAAAACTTCTGAATAATTTTTTAACAAACTCATGACTGACTGTTATCATTTTGATATAGGTATCTGCAACCGATAAAAAGCCTTCGAATTGACTAATTATATCAATCATCTTTTCTAACTGTGCTATTGTGCTGCTTATGCTCATTGCAGTAGTTAGTACAGCCCTGATTAATTGGTTTTTGACAAGCATTGTCCTCAGCATAAACAGGCTATTATTGAGGAAATAATGCCAGAAAACATATTGTTTAATGACAAAAAGATGGGTTGGAAGCATACATTAACGCGGTTTCATCTGGCAGTTAGTTTTTGGAAAAAATAACTGCCAGATAAACTTTAAATTGCCATAGTTAAACGAACCATTCGGTCGTTTTATTTAATATGCGCAAGCACTCCATCTAATTCATCAAGGCTGTTGTAACAAATTACAACTTTGCCTTTGCCTTTTGCATTGCACTGTATTGTTACCTTAGCACCAATTTTATCAGAGAGGTCATCTTCAAGGCTCTTAATATCAGAGTTAACCTTTTTTTTCGGGCTTTCATCTTTTTGCTGCTGTAACCGCCGCACTAGCACTTCTGTTTGTCTAACAGATAAGCTCTTAGCAACAATGGTTCTTGCAACATTTAACTGCTCCGCTGTCGATAGCGTTAGCAAAGCACGAGCATGCCCCATCTCAATATCGCCGTGCTCAAGCATCTTTTTTACTTCCGAAGCCAACAACAACAACCGCAAACTATTTGCAACTGCTGCCCTTGATTTACCAATGGCTTGAGCAACTTCCTGCTGAGTAAGCTCAAACTCTTTTTGCAACCGCGAAAGTGCAATGGCTTCTTCCACTGGATTAAGACCTTCACGTTGAATATTTTCAATGATCGCCATCGCGATGGCTGACTCATCGGCAACATCCCTTATCAAAGCAGGTATTTCTGCCAGACCCGCGATCTGAGCTGCTCTCCAGCGTCGCTCACCTGCAATAATTTCATACCGACTCTCAGCTATAGGCCGCACAACAATAGGTTGTAAAATGCCCTGCTCTCTAATGCTTTCAGCCAGTTCTTCAAGAGTATCTGGATGCATATCTCGTCGCGGCTGATATACCCCCCTAGTTATAAATTCAATAGGTAAATCTCTAAGCTCACGATCTTTTGGTACAGTTGCGGTAGCATCAGCAGCTGCTGATGTTGCTAGCTCATCGGCAGCAGAAGAGGGCACATTAGCACTTCCAAGCAGTGCATTTAGATTAGTTCCAAGTCGTTGTTTAGCCATTTGTTAACGGCTCCCTGTTTTGTTATGAGCTTTTCCCGGCTCATGTTTTCGCAATAACTCGCCTGCTAGTGCCAAATAAGCAATAGTGCCACGGGAATTTTTGTCATAAGCCAACACTGGCTTTCCATGGCTTGGTGCTTCTGCTAATCGAATATTTCTTGGGATAACAGTTTTATAAACTTGATCACCGAAATGAGTGATTAACTGCTGAGATACTTCTTTAGTTAAACTGGCCCGAGGGTCGTACATCGTTCGGAGTAAGCCTTCGATATGCAAATCAGGGTTAATCGTATTTCTAATACCATCAATGGTCTCCATTAATGCCGTTAAACCCTCAAGAGCATAATACTCACATTGCATCGGAATAATAACACCACTGGCTGCAACCATGGCATTCACTGTTAACATATTTAACGACGGTGGGCAGTCAATTAAAATAAAGTCATATTTTTTTATTACTTTATACAATGCATTTTTAAGTATAAATTCTTTATCCTTAATTTTTACCAGCTCAACCTCAGCAGCGGTAAGGTCAGCATTAGCTGGCAAAACATCATAACCGCCATCAATCGAAGTTTGAATCGCATCAACCACCGTACAGCGATCTGTTAACACATGATAAATAGATTTTTTTAAATCATGCTTATTAATACCACTGCCCGTAGTCGCGTTGCCCTGTGGATCAAGATCCAGTAGTAATACATTGCTATCTGAAGCTACCAGCGATGCCGCTAGATTGACGCTAGACGTAGTTTTCCCCACACCACCTTTTTGATTTGTTACCGCAAGAATTTTTCCCACAATGACGTGCCACCCTTTACTTATTTCGCACAATTACGAGATGACGTACTCCTTCACTCCCCGGCACGGTTAACTCTATAGACCTAACCAGTTCGCTTTTAGTCTGCGTTGTCAACTCCCAAAGCTCTTTCTCAGGATATAGCCCTTTCATAGCCAGATAAACACCTGATTGACTTAGCAGATGCTTTGTTCCCTGAACCATATCAGCTAATGAGCTAAAAGCGCGGGATGTTATTTCGCCAAAAAGCTGATCAGGTTTATATAACTCGACCCTTTCATGAACTACTGCCAAGTTTTGCAAACAGAGCTCAATTTTTACTTGCACCATAAACCGTGTTTTCTTGCCATTACTATCTAGGGTCGTCACTTGCTTTTCAGGATACAAAATTGCCAGTGGAATGCCTGGAAACCCAGCACCTGAACCTACATCAAGTATATTATCGCTTTTGATATAAGGAGCAATGCTTAGACTATCAAGAATATGACGATAAACCATTTGCTTAGGATCTTTAATAGCGGTCAGGTTATATGCCTTATTCCATTTTTTTAGCAATTCAATATATCGCGTTAATAGATCAACCTGTGTATTGGTAAGCTCAAGCGATAATTTTTTAGCACTGTCGAGAATGCATTGGTAAAGGCAGTTTTCAGAACACATTAAGTATTAACCCAAAAGCAGAAAAAAGGTAATATAAATCTGTAACTTTACCTACCAATATAATAATCAGCAGAGGCCTTTAGCACCGTCAACAGCTAATAGATAGGTCTGCGGAATATATGGCAAGAAGCAAAACATTAAGCGACTGATGACCTTTTTTTAAGGTGTATCAAAAGTAAAGAGATCGCTGCCGGAGTTATACCTTGAATCCTTGATGCTCCGCCTAGCGTCTCGGGTCGAGATGCTTGAAGTTTCTGACGAACCTCATTAGAAAGACCCTTGATCTTACCAAAATCCATCTCTTTAGGAATAGGTGTGTTTTCGTATCGGCGTAGTTTTTCAATTTCGTCCATCTGCCGCTCAATGTATCCTTGGTACTTGGTCTGGATTTCAACCTGTTCAGCAACCCGCTTATTGGTTTCAGCCTGACCAACAAGGCCAGCGACATCTTGATACGAAAGCTCAGGTCTTCTAAGTAACTCCAACAAGCTATATTCCCTACTCACAGGGTTTACCAACTTGGTTTGAATTTGATTAATCTCATGGCTACTAGGATGCACAAATGTCGTTTTCAGTCGTGCAGTTTCTTTTTCTATCCTTTCTTTTTTATCGCAATAGGCGCTCCAGCGAAGATCGTCCACCAGCCCCAACATCCGTCCTGTCTCCGTTAATCGAAGATCTGCATTATCTTCTCTGAGCATCAAACGGTATTCAGCTCTGCTAGTAAACATTCGATAAGGTTCGCTAGTCCCACTGGTAATTAAATCATCAACAAGTACACCGATATACGCTTCATCACGGCGAGGACACCAAGATTTTTTACCCTGAACCTTCAGAGCTGCATTTAATCCTGCAAGCAAACCTTGAGCTGCTGCTTCTTCATACCCGGTTGTACCATTTATCTGGCCTGCAAAGAATAAGCCTCCAATAGCTTTGGTCTCCAGTGAGTACTTCAAATCTCTTGGATCAAAATAATCGTATTCAATAGCATAACCGGCACGAGTGATGTGGGCGTTTTCAAGCCCTCTAATGGAACGAACAAGATTAACCTGTACGTCAAACGGCAGGCTAGTTGAAATACCATTAGGATAAAGCTCTTGAGTATTCAGCCCTTCTGGCTCCAGAAAGACCTGATGAGAAGACTTATCAGTAAAGCGAATGATCTTATCTTCAACAGAAGGGCAGTACCTAGGCCCAGCACCTTCAATAATACCGCTAAACAGAGGGGATCGATCCAAACTCGTACGAATAATATCGTGGGTTGACTCATTGGTATGGGTAACGTGACAGCAGACTTGCTCTGGATGATCAGTCACAGAGCCAAGATAAGACATTACCGGCCTCGGATTATCACCTTGCTGCTCTTCCATAACTGAAAAGTTCACCGAGCGGGCATCAATACGCGGAGGTGTACCGGTTTTTAGTCGCTCTACACGAATAGGCAGGCTTCGTAACTTATCAGCTAAAGCAATAGAAGAAGGATCTCCTGCACGACCACCACGGTAGTTATTAAGTCCGACATGGATTCTCCCACCAAGGAATGTACCTGTCGTAAGCACAACATTAGGTGCAAGAAAACGGATACCCATATTTGTTATAACACCGCCAATCTGATGATTGGTATATTCTTCACTAAAAATCAGGTCGTCTGCTGACTGTTGAAATAACCACAAATTTTTTTGTTGTTCAAGGATATTACGGATAGCTGCTTTATATAGTGCACGATCGGTCTGAGCTCGGGTTGCTCGAACAGCAGGCCCTTTTCTAGCATTGAGCACACGAAATTGGATACCTGCTTTATCTGCGGCCATCGCCATAGCCCCGCCAAGAGCATCGACCTCTTTTACCAAGTGGCTTTTACCAATGCCACCAATTGCAGGGTTACATGACATCGTGCCTAAAGCATCAATATTGTGCGTCAGCAATAGCGTTTTCACCCCCATGCGGGCTGACGCCAGCGCAGCTTCAGTACCAGCATGTCCGCCGCCAATCACAATGACGTCAAATTGGGTTGGAAAGTCTACGGCCAAAATCGCTCACCTACCTTAGTTATTAAAATACAGCAGTATAATACCAATCTAACTTTCTAACTACCTAAATGCACGTACTAAGTAAACCATCAAAAAGAGGACAATGGGTTAGTTGATGAGAAAACGTATTGCAAAAGCGCTTAGAAAAGGACTGTAAAGAAAATATTTTGCTTATCGGTTAAAAACGCCAGCCAAGTAAAAATAAAAAAGTATTAGATGTATAGTGATGTAGATTTATTTTTGTTATTTTTATGAAGGCAAGAATTTTTTGTGGATAAAAGGGTTATGCATAATAAAAACAGTCAATTACGAGAAGTATAAAGCTGTTTGACTTACCTGTGCAAATAGTTATCAACCTGTTTGTTAACTGTGGAAAACTTGGAAGATATCAACAGATATCATAATCCCCCGCTTATACACATTAATATCACCATACTTATACACAAAGTTACCCCCAAAAAAGATATGGAAGCTGTATATAACACTAGAAGGATCTAAACGAATGCTGATTTACTGCAATACTCAGCAGACCCATCAAGGAAAGCCGTGTCCTGACAGAACACCAATGGAAACACTATTTGATGGCAGGGGTATCTGTAAGGAAAAGTTCGGAACTTAAATATGACTGGACAGACACCTTCTAAAAAATCAGTGACTGTCAGGTTAGGTCTGAATTACTATAAATAAAATCAGTTGGTTATCTGCCTTTGTTTTCTGTTATTTTCCCTCTTTACTTCCCGATACAAAAAGATGAGAAAATTCGCCCTAGAAGATCATCAGACGTAAACTGGCCTGTGATTTCATCCAATGCTTTTTGTGCATACCTTAAGTCTTCAGCGAGCAATTCTCCCGCGCTACTAGTTTGCAGTTGTAATCGGCCGTTTATCAGAGCATGTTTTGCTCTATTTAATGCATCAATATGACGTCTTCTGGCAGAAAATCCTCCTTCTGTTGTACTTTCAAAGCCCATACATTGTTTTAGATGCTCCCTTAAATAGCTTAAACCTTGTTCATTTTTTACGCTTAATTTAATGACCTTGGTTGATTTTTCTGTAAAAGAACCACACTCTTCATTCGTTAAATCAATTTTATTTCTTATAACAGTGAGCTTACTTTTAGAGGGTAAACGATCGACAAGCTCTGGCCAGATTTCATACGGGTCTGCTGCTTTTGTTAATGTTGCATCGACGATTAATAATACACGATCAGCATTATTTATTTCTTTAAATGCTCTTTCTACACCTATTTTTTCTACACGATCGTGAGTGTCTCTTAACCCAGCTGTATCAATAATATGTATTGGCATACCATCAATATGTATATATTCCTTTAGTACATCTCGAGTTGTTCCCGCAACATCTGTTACGATAGCCGTATCCTGACCTGAAAGCGCATTGAGTAAGCTAGACTTGCCCGCATTGGGTCTACCTGCAATAACTACCGTCATACCATCACGCAACAAGGCGCCTTGCCCTGCTTCTCGGATAATAACATCGAGCTGGTCAATCAATAGCGACAAATCTTTAATAACTTTACCGTCTGCTAAAAAATCTATTTCTTCTTCGGGAAAATCAATAGCTGCTTCAACATAAATACGTAACTGGATCAATGACTCCACAAGCTTATTGATCCGTTTTGAAAACACTCCTTGTAATGACCTGATCGCTGAGCGAGCTCCTTGCTCTGATGAGCTGTCAATCAAGTCTGCAATCGCCTCTGCCTGAACCAAGTCTATTTTATCATTTAGGAAGGCTCTCTCTGAAAACTCTCCCGCATTAGCCTGTCGGGCACCGAGTGTCAAAATGCTTTGCAGTAGTAAATCCATTACCATAGGGCCACCATGTCCCTGTAGCTCCAAGACATCTTCACCGGTAAAAGAGTTAGGTCCAGGAAAGTAAAGCGCTATACCTTCATCCAAAACCTCTCCATTCTTATCATAAAAAGCGCCATAATGAGCATAGCGGGGTCTGAGCGGTATCTTAAGTACCTTCTTTGCAATATTTCTAACAGCTGCTCCAGATACCCTTATAATGCCAACACCTCCGCGTCCAATAGCGGATGCTTGTGCTGCAATAGTATCCTTATGAAGGGTGCTGAGATTAGTCATGAGGGCTGTTACTCTATAAAAAATACTAGACAGGGTACACTATCGTTTTTTTAAATGATAATCAGCAAGTAATGCTGTAATCGTAGTTAGACTACGCCAAAGTTAGTGGCTATTTTTCTTTTCAGGTGGGATAGTTTTCATTATCTCAGAGAACTTAATACTACCTTGGCGGATAATATCCTCTTTTTTTTTCACTGTTATCTTTGGCTTAAGAATATCTCTCGTTTCAGTACTATTGTTAAAACGAGGATAAGATGTTTCGCGTTTATTTTGATACATATGAGGCTTTAATTGCTGTCTAAGGCTTTTTATATTTTTCTTCATTAAAGGGGTATTTTTTTTAAGCTGATTGACTTTTTTCTCTTTCCCCTGGATTGGAGCTATAGTTTTTATTTTAGCGCTAGATGGTTTTTCTATTTTTTCTACAGAAGAGATATTTTTTTTTGGTTTTAATTTTTTTTCTTCTTTGTTAACAGTCAGTTCTTTTTTATTAGCTGAGATGTTTTTTTTATCTATCAAATTTCTTATATTAAAACCCATTATTTTATCAGGAAGCACCTTAGCATGGATTTTATTGCTTTTATCATCAATAGTTTTTTTATCTTCAACTAACATGTTGTTTAAAAGCTTGGTACATTCTTTATTTTTATCCCAATGTAAAAAGTTACAAACTAACATATCTATGCCTTCCATATGATCTACAATGGGAGTGATAAAATTATAAATACCAAAATGCTTTTTATCTTCGTCATACAGCCTGATAACAAAACCAAATTTTTCAGCCGGTATTGGTAGATCACTAGTTACTTGTATAACTTTACGGTTATTATTTTTTTCTTTAATGCTAAATGATAAACTTGAATGTAAATAAGAAGGTTCAATATCATGCCTATAAAAATCAACAACTGTTCCTAATTGCGCTTTTACTAACTTAAAACCATTGTCTTTTGTATCATTTATTGTAATTGTTGCATCAAAGGGTTCATAGCGTGTTGAATTTATTTTCAAAACACCAAGCTTATTATTTGAATAAGATAGATTTGATATAATTAATCCGAAAATAATTATTATAATATTTTTTTTCAGCATGAACTTTGTCATTATAGGGTAAATCAGCAAGTTAAAATTCGTTATTCTTGTATCGGCTCATTTTCCTATGAATTTAAAAAAAGGCGAGCTAAATAGCTCGCCTTTTTCATTAGAGATAAATTAGGCCTTTTTAATGCCTTCATTCCTCTCAATCTGTCGGGTAATAATATACTGCTGGATAATTGACAGTGTATTATTCGTTACCCAGTATAATACCAGACCTGCTGGAAACCAGAGGAAGAAAAAGGTAAATATCACCGGCATCAACTTCATTACCTTAGCCTGAATAGGGTCAGGAGGGCTTGGATTCAACTGCTGTTGAATGAACATAGAAACCCCCATTACCAATGGAAGAATGAAATAGGGATCCATATGAGATAAGTCATGAATCCAACCAATCCACGGTGCTTGACGTAACTCTACAGACTCTAGAAGTACCCAGTATAAAGAGATAAATACAGGCATTTGGACAATTATGGGAAGGCATCCCCCCATAGGGTTAACCTTCTCCTGTTTGTATAATGCCATCATAGCCTGAGACATTTTTTGCCGGTCGTCTCCATGCTGCTCTTTCAAAGACTGCAACTTAGGACTCAATTTACGCATTTTAGCCATAGAGCGGAAGCTCTTAGCATTCAACGGATAAAATACCGCCTTAACCAATACTGTCAACAAGATAATGGACCAACCCCAGTTTCCAAGAATGGAGTGAATCCAATTCAATAAAATAAATAAAGGCTGAGCCAAGAACCACAGTATGCCGTAATCTACCGTCAGTTCTAAGCCATCTGCTAGCGGTTTCAGTCTATCCTGCAATTTAGGGCCAGCGTATAAAGTTGCTCCTGTAGTGACCGTTTGGCCTGGTTTAACGACTAACGGATCATCATAGAAACCAACAAAATTATAATTACCCTCATGGCTAGTATTAGTGTAGTAATTATGGGTCTGGTTGCGATCGGGAACCCAAGCACTTAAAAAGTAGTGCTGAACAATAGCCGCATAACCGCCAGCAATTTTTTCATTAAACTTATTTTTCTTAAAGTCATCAAATGGCAGTTTCTGAAAAGTTTTTTCTTGCGAATGAACTGCTGCCCCCAGATAAGTATGCATTGGCGCATTCGAATTTTCGTTACTTGGGTCTGCAGAGTTATCCCGTTTCAATTGGGCATAGAACTGATCTGTCCAAACTTTATTACCATCATTAGTAATTTGGTAATCAACTCGAACCTGATAACTACCACGCTTAAAGGTATATCGTTTGGTTACTTCTACATTACCGCTCTTTTTCTTTAATTTAACAACTAACTTATTCTGACCTTGAGCTAGCTCATAGTCTCTTTTTGCATAACTATAATCAGTGCGCTGGTTGTTAGCATTGGGACCATCTGTTTTCATCAGGGCACTCTGTGCGGTATATACACAGGTTTTATTGCCAGAACAGTCTGACTTATCTACCAATAGCTGAAAAGGAGGGCTTGTTTCACCTTTTTGAGGCAACCATGCAGGGTACTTAGGTAAAGATAGATCAACTATATCACCTCCTGCAGGATTAATTTTAAGATCTAGTGTGTCAGTTTTAACGCTGATGAGCTTACTTGATGTTTTAGCCCCACCGCTAACAATTAGCGGCGCTTTATTTATTATCGGCATGTCAGAGCTACTATGAGTAGCATTAACAGTCGATACTGAAACATCATTTTTCAGTCCGACCTGATGATAATCCTCATTCCATTGTCTTAGTGTGAGTACACCAACAATGGCAAGAGCACCTATCAGGAGTGTTCTTTGCAAATCCATGATTTACGAGCCACAGGTACAGGTTAATATGTGTGATTGTTAGATTCTGTCTTATGAAGTGCTTCTGTGCACTTCGGAACAGGATCAACACCACCAGAGTTCCAAGGATGACAGCGCAATAACCGCTTGGCCGCCAAACAGCTGCCCTTTAGAAAACCGTGATGATCAATAGCTTCTAAAGC
The DNA here is from genome assembly GCA_028728195.1 of Endozoicomonas sp. (ex Botrylloides leachii). Taxonomy (GTDB): domain Bacteria; phylum Pseudomonadota; class Gammaproteobacteria; order Pseudomonadales; family Endozoicomonadaceae; genus Endonucleibacter. The sequence continues at coordinate 3,118 of JAQYUY010000039.1, read as the reverse complement.
ATAGGCTGAGCAGGTGGGATAAAAGCGACAGCGCCCTGCTGTCAGTGGGCTGATAAAGTAACGATAACATTTGATCAAACTGATCAAAATTAATCTGGGTAGATTAAAAAGTTTAGCCATTACAACGCCTGCAATACCTGAAACTACGTTAACGATTAGATGCGGATGCTAATCATACTGATTTCCCCTTGGATACAGTTTGCGCATCACACCTCATTTTTTCAGCCATGCCACTAATACAAAAGTGTCTATCTTTTGTAACAACAGGCGGGCCATTCTGGTTTTTCAAAGCCATAAAGGAAAAGCTTTAATTTACAAGTTTTTCCGCACTTCCAGACGCTGGCATAATTTTAGCCAAAGCTTGGCAAGTAATTGATTTATCTCACTATCGTCTAATTCGCCAAAGCCTTTACGTGCCAACACAACCATATCAAGACAACCTAATGCTGTATGATTTAGCCTAAACGACTCCCTTATGCGTCGTTTAGCTCGGTTGCGATTCACAGAGAGGCGAATATTTTTCTTGGCAACAATAATGCCAAGCCTAGCCCCTTCCTGATTGTTAGCTCTAGCTAGAAGTAATAATTGTTTATAGGATATCTTAATATCAGTTTTTTCAAAAACCTGCTTGAACTCAGCTGATGAGCATAGCCGCCTGTCTCGGGGAAAAGCGAAATCCACGTTATTCTGCAAATCAGTTAAGCTGACAAGCGCTTACGGCCTTTTGCGCGACGGCGCTTAATCACCTGCTGACCACTCTTAGTAGCCATACGTGCACGGAAACCATGATCACGTTTACGCTTAAGGTTGCTTGGTTGAAAAGTTCTTTTCATGACTATTACTACCGCATATTCTGTTCATACAAAGCGGGCATTCTAAGAAATTACTCGATTACCGTCAATTTGTATTAAGCAAGATAAGGCATATTTAGCAAAATATACCTGCTTAGGGCTGTTTTTTTAAGCAAGTTTTCGAGCTTAGAGTGTATTTAATGGTTAAAAACAGGAAACTAATATAAATCAATAAGTTATTTTAATATATCCACTGTTTTTGGGAAACCTGACGTGCTGCTACCCCGAGCTATCTGTTAGTCAAACTACCATCCTTGTTAGTTATCTTTTGCCTTTATCAGGATATAAAAGGTTATATTATTTATCGGTTAATAATAAGTAAGCGAAAATAAGTTACTGAATTTGACCGGCATCTTCACAAGGATGGGGGAGTATGGTTATGAAAGAGCTAAAAGACCTTTTAGATAGTAACCCAGAGGCTGTGCATCATATCATCAAAGCCTTAAAACAAAAGGGATGCCTTGAAATTCAGCCTATGGCTACCAAAGATCTTGGTTCCAAAAATAAAAAAAATGTTCAAATAGAGCGTTTTTGTCACATGATTTCTCTTGGTGTAAGTAGCCCTTTCCCTCGCTCACAGCAGCAGCTCGCTTATGCTGTTATTGGTATTAAAAAAGCATTAAAAGCTATCAGTCTTGTGGAGCTTTTGTACAGGAAACCCGAGATTAAACCATTAATAGCTGAAGGTATACGCCCTGAAATAAAGCCTATCAAAGCATTAAAAGAACTGCTTCAGTTACCATTATTTCAATCATCTCTCCCGAATCTTGCGCAAGCCGCTCGCTTTATGCATGAAAAGGATCAGGTCGATATTTTAAAAATATTATGCTTAAAGCTACAGCAGGTTTAACTCTAAACTTAATGGAAATATAAAAAAGATGTTCGTAGACTGCATTTAACCTGACAGAAATCCTTAAAAAGGAGAGCTGTCAGACTGAGAGATTACCCATCATTCCTAAATAATGCTTGAGCTTGATAGCTAACAGAATTAGAATCTTGGATCTTCATTTCATTTAATGTCTTATAGCCTAGCACTGATTGCTTTTTAAAGCCTTGCTGTTTTTTTGTTCTATTTTGCTTTTTTACTTTGGAAAGCAGGTAAGGCAAGGTGCCCTCAACACTTATTTTCTGTTTGATATTTTTATCAATATGACTTTGCGAAGAAGCTTGTTTTATTTTTTTGTAATGAGCTATTTTATTGTTTTTAATTTTCTGTGAGATATCAGAAGACGATGCTAGTAACTGATTTTTATTTAACTTAACGGGCAAGGGTAATCTCAATATTGAAGCTACTTTCAGATGATTAATATTGTTATGCCTAAAGGCATTTGGATTAAGCTCTATGAGACGGTGCATGAGAGAGCGCCAAGACTTAAATTGAGGATAATGTTTGACCAGTCTCATCGCAATTTTACTTATAGAATCTCCTGAAACAACTTTATAGTTGTTTTGCTTTTCTTTTATTTGGCTTTTTGTTTTATCTTTATCTGAGAAAGCTTTGGCAAACAAGACTTGCTTTTCTCTAGGAAGTAATTGGTTTGGCACCATAACGATATCGCCATTTGCTATCTGAGGCAATACAAAGCGATATTTAGCAAAAGACTCTTCTTTAGATGTTATCATCATTATAAGGAACTCAAGACTCCTTGCTCTGATAGGTTCCCTGCTGTGTACTCTTAGATAAGACGTATCTAATGCATCTTTTTCAATTGAAACCTTCAGGTCAGCAACATAATAGTTACGTTTCACCTTATGGCGCATATATTCTACTTTTGATGCAATATCTACAATAATAGGAAGCTTACTTTCTTCAGAATGATTGTATAGCGAAATTCTTCCTTCAAAAGGCTCATTAACAGCAGAAAGCACCTTGAGCTCTCCTATCTCATAAGCAAATGATACAGGAATAAGATAGCTATTTATAATCAACAACAACCAAAGCTTAAGCGTTGTTTTCATATTCATTAGCCTTTTTTATCAATACGCTATCAAAAGCATATCGACCTTATTTGAGCCAACTTTATTATACCAATCGTGCTTTCTAGCTCCTGTAATAAGAGTAAGCGACCAAACGCCAAAATATGGTGAAATGGGGGCTGTTGCATAACTTAGAAGGAAGCTGTTTTTTTGATAAAATACTTTCAACGTAAACTTGCTTAGGAATGCATATGATCAGCCAGTCAGAACTCGTGAATTTAGAGGATCTTGTTGCCGCAGATCATCCCTATCGAGTTTATAAAGAACTGCTCGACTTTGAATCCATTATG
>JAQYUY010000038.1 GCA_028728195.1 Endozoicomonas sp. (ex Botrylloides leachii) | reverse complement strand
ATACAGGTGGCAAAAAGGAGTGAACTTCATACTTTTGCAGTGATCCCGCAGCGCTGGGTTGTCGAGCGCTCATTTGCTTGGATAGAAAACTGCCGCCGTTTATGGAAAAATACTGAGCGTAGATATTCATGAAAATAGCATGCTTAACCAAAGGGCTAAGCCTAAATAAAACAGCTAGTAATGCTGGCAACAACATAAGCTGATTTATTTAGGCTAAGAAACCATCATAGGCTTCTATCCCAAAACTTACTCAGCTTCAACGAAGACTTTGATGGTAGCAGCAACATCAGCGTGCAACTGAACAGCAACATCATACTCACCCACTGCACGGATAGGCCCATCAGTCAAACGAATTTCGCTTTTAACAACTTTCACTCCAGCAGACGTAATAGCTTCTGCTAAGTCGCGAGGACCAATAGAGCCAAACAACTTACCTTCTTCTCCAGCTTTAGCTGTCAAGGTCAGTTCAATTTCAGCCATTTCAGCGGCACGTTTGGTAGCGCCTTTGAGTTTTTCGGCTGCTGTTTTTTCTAGCTCCGCACGACGAGCACTAAATGCTGTCATATTTTCCTTGTTAGCAGGAACAGCCTTACCAAAAGGAATCAGAAAATTACGACCATAACCCGATTTCACGAGCACCTTGTCGCCTAGAATGCCAAGGTTGGCAATTTTTTCAAGCAGGATAACTTCCATTGCTTTAGCCTCTATAAATCTTTAAAGCGTGAAAATAAATACTTATTTTCATAACGCTGGACTAGCCCTAGTAATCCTATGCAAAGCGGCTGTTATACAGTACTTCACCCTAACTAGTCTTGCTCTGCGCGCGTTTACGAAAATCAAACAAACTATCAAAACACGCTGTCAAAATAATTGCGGGATAGGCTATCTGCGTAAAAAACAATACCATCACATAAAATATGATCAACCAGAGGCTGCCATGTTTTCCAATGCTAACCAGTCCATGCAGTAGAGAAAGCCCCGCTACAAAAAGAGGTAACGAAGCCAACGGCACCAGCGCCACCATAAAAGGTGATACAGCAAAGCTCACTAACGTGATCGCTAACAGTATAAAACAACTAATAGCTGGCAACCTGATGGCATGAAATTCTTGCCGGAATCCTCCGGGGTTATAAAGCCATGACTGCCAAGATCGCGCCAATGCCAGACCTATTATGCAACTGAGCATATTGAACCATGCCATTAGCCCAATCACACCATAGTGAACCAAAGGTTGCAGTGATGTGCTTAACTCCTCCGGACTTTTGCCTGTCTGTTTCATAAAGCTCGTTATAAACTTCATTACCACAGCCGCCAGTTGATCAACCTGTCCGGTTGCTAGCTGGCTAAAGACCAAAGCCATTAAGCCGCCCAAGGGCACCAAGGTCAGTAGTGTTTTTTCCCATGACACCGTTAAACGCAAGACACAGGCCATTGACACTGTTGCCAATAACCCCATCAACACGCTGTACTGCCCTGTCGCCGCCCACGCAATACCTGGCAGTATTGCCCATGCCAATACTTTTAATCCATGATCAATGCCACGACGCAGTATAACCAAAGATACAATTGCAGCACTGAGCCAGAATATTACCGGTACACAGGCAAAGATAACGGACAAGACAACGGCCGGTTTCGGTCCGCGCATCGCCAGCTCTGCCAATCCACGCATCAGTTATACCCTATTATATTGTTCAGATATTAATGGCGATCGCAGTACGGCAGCAATGCTATGTAACGAGCACGCTTAATAGCTGTGGCCAGTTGACGCTGATAACGAGCTTTAGTGCCCGTAATACGGCTAGGCACTACCTTACCTGTTTCGGTTACATAAGCCTTTAACGTGTTAAGATCTTTGTAATCAATCTCCTTTACGTCTTCAGCAGTAAAACGACAAAACTTTCTACGACGAAAAAAACGTGACATAACAACGTCTCCTTGAGTTAGGGAAAAGAATACCCTTCAGTTTCGAGTTATCGCAATCGGTTTAGGCTAAATAGCAATACTTTACAAGATGACTATTCAGCAACTACTTCTTCAGAAGTCTCTTCCACAGGAGCAGACTCTTCACGACCTTCTTCGTTGTCTTCACGCTTTGAACGCTCATCACGACGGTCACGCTTTTCTTCAGATTGCAGCATAATGGATGGCTCAGTAACAGCCTCATCACGACGGATAACCATGCTTCGGATAACCGCATCGTTATAGCGGAAATTTTCCGTCAACTCTTTCAGAGTGTCGCTACTGCACTCAATATTCATCAGAATATAGTGTGCTTTGTGAATCTTGTTAATTGGGTAAGCCAGTTGGCGACGTCCCCAGTCTTCAAGACGGTGTACTTGACCGTTACTTTCAGTGATAGCACTATTGTAACGCTCTACCATGGCGGGCACTTGCTCGCTCTGGTCAGGATGAACGAGAAACACGATCTCGTAATGACGCATGATTAGCTCCTTACGGCTACATAGCCTTCCAACCAAGTCGGTAAGGCAAGGAGATTTAGAGTATGTTGGACTTTAATAATGAGTAACGGCTAACAGGCTGCTAAACATATAAAAAAACAACACACTCAAGCTGGGTTTATAGACAAAAATGCTATAAATTTTGCTTTTTTTATAACATATTTGCATTATTAAAGGTATTAAGCATATAGGCAATATGCACTATTTTTGCTGGCATATCACGACGCCAAACCCGCCATGCCACTACTAAAATAATTAAAATGCATAACAAAGCAAAATGGGCAAACATCTAAAGGACCGAAAATTATAGTAAACTATTAAGGACGTTACAACCTGTTAAGAGGCAATCTTTGCCTTGATTGATCCAAATACACCAAGTACCTTTGCCTTGCCTGCTTTTGAACCAAGGTGAAAGCTGCAAAAATTTGATCTATTCTTAGTAATTAAAAGAAGCTAACAAAGAAAAATTGGGTCACTGGATTATGAAATGTAGAATAGTACGCAACTGTGGTATCAAGCCCATGTCATCCGATAAAAAGAGTAGCCACTCCGATAACTCTCCTTTATGGCGCTCTCGATGTACGTGGAATTTTGCTGCCTTAGTTTTTGTATTGCTGCTGATTGGCGGCTTAGCTTTAGCTTAGATTAGAAAAGTCAACCCTTATTGCAAAACAATATCTATTTTAAATTGAGTTATTTTATTCAATATTTCAGACTAGCTTGATTCTTCTTCATCAATATTATTGGTCAATACCTTGCTAACTTCCCTTACTTATCCTTAAAAAAGTATTTCCGCCGGCTTTAACCTTTCTTACTTCATTAATTTCAAATTAACTCCACAACCGCTATCTAAGCCGAGAGCACCCTAAGCAAGACTGTTGCGTAAAACTCATTTTCAAAAACAGCTTATTTTGACAATGCTCTTCACCTCTATAGACAGCACCTTGCCTAGAGCATACATGATGCATTACTTGAGCTTCGATTAAATTTGTAGAGGTAATGGCAATGTTATTAATTAATCCATACTCCATGTCACAACATCATGGCCAATAGGAGTTTTTAATCTAGCTAAAGTGATAGCGCTGAGTCCCTATATTACTTCTGCTATATTCTACGACTCAGGGACTGTTGCATGAAACTGATTTTCAAAAAAAACAGCCTATTTTGACAACATCCGCTAATTTTCAGGAAAAATGAGCGTTAAATAAGTACTCACACCTGTTTTTTACAGGCTATTTTTA
>JAQYUY010000037.1 GCA_028728195.1 Endozoicomonas sp. (ex Botrylloides leachii) | reverse complement strand
TTGTTTTAAATTCTTCCAAGCCATCGTCTATATTTTACAAAAAGAAAAATGTCATTATCTCATATAATTCGAGCCTTGTGGCTTTTCGTGCAAAGCTCTCTTGATGTGAATTAAAGCGAGAGTTAGAATGCCTTATGATGCTAGAGCGACAAACCATTTATCTATAGACTCAGAAAGTGTGTTGAATTGGAATCGTGCACTTCCTGGACAGTGGTTTATGGGTGTGGTTGATACTTGTCTTAAAATCGTGAAAATAGCCCCTGTTAATGTGTTTGATGACAGAGGAAGTTTAAGCATTCAGGCTCTGAACAATGCTTCTGATAGAGCAATGAATCGTTATGCTTCTGGTGCTGATGGTGAAAGAGATGGTATCTCTATCATGCCTGACTACATGAAACATAGAGCTGTCGGTGTTACTCATCATACAGCCGTTTGTCAGCGTGCTGGATTCTCTGTCGATAGTTCACTAGGCTTTAGTATAATAAAAATAAACAATCGATTTGCGCTAATAAAGTCATCTTCAACCTCTTTAAATGGAGATAAGCCGGGGATTAGAATTAATCATAGTTTTTCTAGAATGACGAATGCTAACAAGAAAGGTTTTTTTCCTACAAGTACCATGATGCCGATTCAATGGGAGCAATCAATTGTCGATTATTTGCGAAGGGCTCTCAGTATTCCGCACATATGTGTATCAAATGATTAATATTATTAGGGTATTTGATGGGACGTCCACAACGTTCGATTGGTCTTCTGTTTGTCTCAGTTTCATAGCATGTACAAAAAATGTACAAAAAATTAACCGACCCAGTCTACAGCCGGTCAATGTGCAGATGCTCGCCACTTACCCACCGATCCCGTGGATAGAACTAGAACAACCTGTAGAAAACCCTCCCAAAGCAAACAAACAGGGGGCCGCTTGGAATTCGTAAAATATCCTACGTTAAGTATATTTTTTAAACAGTAGAGAGGCAGCCCCTTTTGTATTGGTGCCTTATTGCCTGCTGGAATCCCTATAAATCTAGGCGCTAAGGCTCTCTGTACGAAAAGCATGTATGAATTGCAGACTGTATCCGAAACTAAATTAGCCTACTTTCGGAAATCCCCTTCATAGCCTATGCAACAGTCCCTCAGTAGGCATTGACCTTGGCTGCAAAGAGTCTGCTACTGACTCCAATGGCGCAAGTATCAAGGGGCGTGAATATCGCCGGTTAGAGGTTAGGCTGGGCATCGCCCAGCGAGCCAGAAACCAAAAGCGTGTGAAAGCCATACACGCAAAAATCAGAAACCGCAGGCAAGACACCCTGCACAAATACAGCCGCAAACTTGTGAATGAGAATGCGGCTATCTTCGTTGGTAACGTATCGAGCAAAGCCCTAACCAAGACGACAATGGCAAAATCTGTCTTGGATGCAGGGTGGCACTCAGTCAAAACTATGCTGGAATACAAATGCGATCACGCTGGCGTGGTTTTTGAAGAAATCAACGAAGCCTACTCCACCCAAACCTGTTCGTGCTGTGGCACCATTCCGCCTAGCAGTCCGAAAGGTAGAACCGGTTTGCGAATAAGAGAATGGGTCTGCTCAGAGTGCGGAGCTGAGCACCATCGCGATATAAACGCGGCCAGAAACATTCTTGCGGCGGGGCATCGCCGTCTAGCTGTAGGAATCCCCGTCCTTTAGGGCGGGGAGGATGTCAACTGAATATTTACTGTCGAAGATAGCATAATCAGCAAATAACCAGATCTTAGACACTTATACCAATCATCTTTTCTAACTACGCTCTTGTACTGACCGCTTTAATACTAGCCTGCGTTGAAACTGAAAAATTCGATTGGTATAAATGGTGGGTCAAAAACAATCTACATCATCATACAAGCAAACATACCTGTTTTATGGCAAGATGATCGCTTTAATAGGGCACGCTACTTCTGCTTGGGTCGAACATACAATACCAAACTGTGATCAACCAATTCAAATCCATGTTTTGCCACAATTTCACGCTGTCTTTTTTCTATTTGCTCATCTACAAACTCAATGATATCTCCACTCTCAACACACACCATATGATCATGATGCTCGCCTCGAAAGAGCTCAAATACCGAATGGCCGCCATCAAAATTGTGCCGAGCGACCAATCCTGCTGCTTCAAATTGGGTTAATACACGGTACACTGTTGCAAGCCCAACATCCTCATCAGCATCAAGCAATGCCTTATATACCTCTTCTGCGCTCATATGGCGGCTTGGAGCACTTTCGAGTATTTGTAGAATTTTTACCCTAGGCAGGGTGACTTTCAGCCCTGCTTTTCTCAATTCTTGATTTTCCAACACGTTTCTCTAACCTTTAGCGGGGGAACCCTGCTATTATGTCATTTGACTGTAAGTAATTTATTTTTGAGCACATAAGATAGTGGAAGCCTGATAGCAATGCAAAAACCACTGGTATACACTGCCGCCATAATTTCAGCCGCTTTACTTGCCGGCTGTGCCGCCTCTACTGATGGCGGCTCAAAGCTTATAAGCTTTCCAGGCGCTTACAAAATTAATGTCCAGCAAGGTAATATGATCACCCAAAAAATGGTCGATCAATTAAAACTAGGCATGACTCGGAAGCAAGTTCAGTATGTGATGGGAACCCCTTTACTGCAAGATACTTTTAACCAAAACCGCTGGGACTATGTCTATACTATGCAACCCGGTGGTAAGCAAAGCACCCAGACTACAGTAACTCTTTTCTTCAAAAACGACCGCCTTGCTTCAATTCAGGGTGACTTAGCACCCACCAAGAAGCCGAGTAATTAGCTACTATCATGGTCTTGTTTGCGAATAGCTCTGTGTAGACTGAGTACGTCGAGTTAGACTATGCCTTGCTTTTTCAGCTTGGCCTTTTCAGCTCGGCGCTTTCTGACTTCTTTTGGGTCGGCAATCAAGGGCCGATAAATCTCTACTCGGTCACCTGCTTTAATGGCCTGCGCCTTTGGCTTTAAAACCACCTTACCAAATATACCTAGTTTGACCGAATCCAGATCAATCTCTGGAAAAAAAGCCGTTATACCCGATAGCTTAGCCGTTTCATATACGGTTGTACCTTCAATTACCTGAAAAGATACTATTTTCTGTTCATAGGCTTTGGCATAGGCCACTTCAACGGTAATCATCGGCTCTGATGCAGTATCATCATCCATAGAGCTGCTCTGCACGTATTGAAAATGAGTCAACCATCGTGTTCATTACATAATGAAATATAGGGCTTAGTGTAGCCTTTAATAACTTATTAGACACCTCAAAATCCATTTCCAGTGATACTTTACAGCCTTCTGCGCCTAAAGGTTTGAATCGCCAAATACCTGTTAGCTTTGAGAACGGCCCTTCCAGCAAGCTCATCTGAATCGACTCACCATAACGCATGCTATTCACTGTTGAAAATGCCTGCCTCACCCCCCCTTTAGCAACGACGAGTGCTGCCTCAACCTTGTTACTCTCTTTCTTTAAGATTGCTGCTTCTTCACACCAAGGAAGAAATTCAGGGTAAGACTCAACATCACTGACAAGGTCATACATAGCTTGGGCAGGCAACATTATCAGAGCAGATCGGGAAATTTTTGGCATAGATTTAAACGTTATCAAAACAAAAAGAAGCGACAGCATACAAAAGATAAGACATCTGCTTCAACATTAGCAGGCGTTACCCGATATTTTCATCACTGCCTCAATCATTATGTTGCTACTCACAGGCTCAGATGCTATCTGAAAAGACATGCCCTGAGCCAGTGAAAATCAGACTTAATCAAAAGATTCCGGCTAAAACACCGTTGTAATCAGCACCGCTGTTACGCAAATCGGAACAAGTATGCCAACCACAACGCGCCATATTGTAAACATGCCCTTATTCAGAGACAGCTCAGCCATAACAACCGACTGTTTTATTTTCCAGCCAGCAAAGATAGCAATTAAAACACCACCCAAAGGCATCAGAATGCTATTGGTTAGAAAATCAATAGCATCAAAGAAATTACTCCCTAGTAGGGCTGCCCCAAAATTATCTGTGAAGGAAAATACCGTTCCCAAACCAACAACCCAAACCAATGAACACAACACAACAGTGGCCATTTTACGGCTCATACCTGTTCGCTCTGTCAACCAAGCAACAGTAGGCTCAACTAATGAAATAGCCGAGCTGAGCGCAGCAATGCCCACCAAAGCAAAAAACAAGAACCCAAATAAATCACCCATTGGCATATTGGCAAAAGCCGCAGTCAGCGATACAAACAGTAGACCCGGGCCAGCTGAAGGCTCAAGCCCGTAAGCAAAAACAATGGGAAAGACAACCAGGCCGGATAAAATAGCCATTGCTGTGTCGAGGGTTGCAACCTGAAAGGCTGTTTTGCCAATAGAGTTTTTCGCTGGCATGTAAGCACCATAAGCCATCAATGCACACATACCGAGGCTCAGGGTAAAGAATGCTTGCCCTAGTGCTGCTAACAGCGCATCTTGATTAAGCTTGGTAAAATCGACACTAAACATAAAACTAGCGCCGCGCATGAACTGGCCTGTTTCCACTACACTGTAGCCAAGCATAATTAACAGAAGAAAAAACAACATGGGCATCATTACCTGAAGCCCTTTTTCTAAGCCTTTGTGAATACCTCGGGAAGTAATCAGCAAGGTCAATAGCATAAAGGTGGTATGCCAAATAATCTGCCGAGGCGCTGAAGAAACCAATGCAGAAAACTCATCTCCCACTTGATCAGCATTCATGCCAGTAAATACACCATTTAGAACATCCCATGCATACGATAATGACCATCCTGCAATGACGCTATAAAAAGAAAGAATGAGAAACCCACACAACATACCCATCCAAGCAATAGCCTGCCATGCCTTGGTAATCGATGCATCACTAATGAGTTTCTTAATACCATTGAGTGGGCTTAGGCGTGTTGTACGACCAATGAGTGTTTCTGCCATTAAAAGAGGCACACCCATTATTGTTATGCAGAGGAGATAAACCAGAACAAAAGCACCTCCACCGTATTCACCGGCAATATAAGGAAATTTCCAAATATTACCTAGCCCTATTGCCGACCCCGCCGCAGCCAGCATAAACGTCCAACGATTAACCCATGTTTTATTAGCCGTGCCTGTATTGTTTTCAGCCATATAGTTCTCTTGTCGTATTTATTATTTTATTTTGCATGGTCATTGTATCTTTTATACGAAGTCTCTCAAGTATTTTTACTTAAAAATCATCATTTAATGCGTATTTTGTTGATTATACCCTCACCTTGAATGAATGCGCATGTAACCGACAAATTCTCTTATTCCATATAATATAATTAATTTAAAATCATGGCGTTATAAATAATGCAGATGTGTACTGGAACTATTTGCCGAGCTAGCTATCTAAAATGCTACTTTAGCAAATTAAGAAAAAATAAAGGAGAATTGCTATGAATCCAGCAGTAACTAATACTAATAACCCTGCCTTACGTGAGACAGCACCATCAAGCGACACACCAGTAGCAAGTACAGGTAGATCTTTTGGAAGAAATGTTACCTCTTCACGCGGAAACACAATACTAGGCCAATTGAAACTTTTCGCCGATGAGTGCCGATTGACCCATGCCTTCAATCACTTTAAATCTGTACTAGACAGAAAGATAACCCTACTCAAACAAGTCGTGCCCGAATATCTTGAGATCGCTGCTTGTAATGCCATGCTCAAGTTGCACTTATATAAGGATTCAAGTGAAGCAAGCGTTATACATAAATCCGCCGAGAATGCAAAAAAACGTATGAATAAATTTTATTGTGAACACAATGCTAAGGAGGCGGTCAGAATCCGGGAGGAAACCCAAGATAACAGTAATAAAATGCAGTTTTTTCTTAACTCAATGTCAGTATTAAAAGCCAAGGCTTCAAGTAAATTAGCAGATATTATTTCTTAGAAGGTCATCATAAATCTTAGTCAACATAATTGTATACTGAAATGCTTTTAAGATGCTGACATTTATACGGCTACAGCCCTTTACTTTAAAAGGTCAGGCCGAGAAAAAAATCAGCATCTTTTAGCAAGTTAAGAAAAAATAAAAGGGACTTACTATGAATCCAGTAGCAACTAATACCCCTGCCTTTAGGCAGGCAGTACCATTAAGTGACACACCAGTAGCAAGTTCAAGTAAATTTTCAGGAAAAAATGTTACCTCTTCACGCGGAAATACAATACTCAATCGATTAAAAAGTTTCACCGGTTACAACCTATTGACTAGCCTCTTCCATAATTTTAAATCTGTACTAGGCAGAAAGATAACCCTACCTCAAAAAATCGTGCCCGAATATTGTAAGGTCGCTCATGATACAAAAGGACGAAGTCACAATAATACAAGTAAAGCCTCTAATAAAGAAGACCGATATTTATTTAACATCCTTGAACAGAGTGTCAAATATCCATTCCAAAAATTCATAATAAAAGGGGGGAAGTACGATGGCTTCAGCAATACCTAATACCCCTGCCTTTGGGCAGACAGCACCATCAAGTGACATACCAGTAGCAAGTGCAAGCGCAAGCGTATTTTCGGAAAGAAATGTCGCCTCTTCACGCGGAAACACAATACTCAGTCGATTAAAAAATTTCACCGGTTACTACCACTTGCCCCATGCCTTCAATCATTTTAAATCTGTACTAGGCAGAAAGATAACCCTACTCCAAAAAGTTGTACCCGAATATTTTAAGGCCGCTGCTTATAATGCTATGCTCAAGCTGAGCTTATATAAGGATGAAAGTCAAGAAAACATTCTACGCAATAAAGCCAATGATGCAAAAGCACGTACTAATCCATTATATAGCAAATACAATAACCCTGAAACTGAGGCGACACGGGAGTCATCTATTCAAGACTTACGTGACAGTGATAAGGAGAACACCGCTGAGGTAGCGCTGAAATCATTTGTCCAAGCCTTACGTGACGGTGATAAGGAGAAGACCGGTGAGACACTAAGAGCATATGTCTATATACTCTTTCCACAACCCATAAAAGATATGGTCACAGCAACTTATACGGGTAAAAATAAAGCAAGCGTTCTACGTAACGCCGTCCATAATGCAAAAACATGTATTAACATATTTTATGGACAACACAATAACCCTGACGCTAAGACAGCGTTGAACTCATTTATTGACGGCTTTGATAAAGGTGATGAGAAACAGGCCGCTGATGCAATAGCATCATATGCCTATAGCCACTTTCCACAAGATATAAAAGATATGATCAAAATAAATGAAAAAGGGAAATCATCAAAATTCTTCAACCTAATTCTATACTAAAACGCTTTTAAGATGCTGACCTCTATTCGGTTACAGTCCTTTACTTTAAAAGGTCAGTGTCGAGAAAAAATCAGCATCTTGAAATGTAATGGGTATTTATATTAGTTATTCAGCTATTGCGCCAACCACTCAAACACCATCACTGAGTTGAAACTCTTTGCAATAGCGTATACTTGTAACCATTGAAAATGGGGCGGCAATAGTCAGCTGAATAATGAATGAACTGAACATTTTTATGGGTTAAATCTTATAGCTTAAATTTATTTGGGTATATATTATTACATTATTAACGATATGTTTATCATCAAATAAACGACTAGCTCATAAACTAGCTGCTTCATATTATAATTAATATTCTTATTTATGTTATTTTTCTATTTTTAATAATACTTAATACAAAACACTCTCATACAACATTAAATAATAAATATGTACCCTGTATCATTAAAGGTTAGTTAATCTTGATAATTTTTTATCATACGTTAGATGATGTATGATAAAAAAATCAGCTGGAAATATTATCGAAAAAATGTTGCTATAGCTATTTTGGTTCAAACTCTTATTGCGAACACTTACCAGCAGGCCATGCAATATGAAACAATCTGCGTCCATTGTGTTCGTTATTTTTTTATTGCTTTTCATTGCAAGAATATGCTTTATAAAAGCAGTAGAATATAGCATATGGCAAGCTATAGCGCGTAGGGCCAGAAATAATTAAAATAATAAAGGTGTCACTAGCAGTATCTATGACTATCAAAATAACTACCTACAGCTTATACAGCAATGATAAAGCGCATTACATATCAATTAAAAAATTATCAGTTAAATGCTATCAACTGGTTATTAATGAATTTTTTGGTGATTTATTTACATTTTTATGCCCTCAAATGAAAGTTACATATTCATTTAACCTAGCTAATAATATGATATTACTGATGTTAAATGCCTATTCTATTAGGCTTGAACTATAGTTAGCTCGGGAATGAACTAAAAGAATTTAACTGAATGCTTGAAAAGCCTACAGGAATAAGGATAATGGCTTTTCATAAAACTCGATTGGCAATGTATTGCCAATGGGGTTATAGCAATTGTTCATGTTTTTTTTGTGGACAGCTTTTAGGTAGAGGTGCGCTGTTTATCAGTATTTCGAATCAGGGTGACGCCAAAGGTTCGGAGCAAAGGAAACAGTGCCGAAGTGGCAGGATGCGTCATATCCTGTTGCTGATGGTGCATTGAAAAAGTGTATCATTGTCACAGTCATTACCTTAATAAACACTATACTCAAATGACTTTAGGATGCTCATTAAACCCTTTCACTATTAAACCACTTCAAACTGCTTAGGAAGTGGTAGGCTGAAGCGCTTTGCTTTTGATCGGTTAGATGGCAGAACAAGCACCCTCAATGGTTAAGAGTATAATAAAGTACTGTGGAGAGCTGCCGGGTATCAGATTAGCATTGTTAGTCATAGTTATTAACTCTATTGCTTTCTGCCCATCCATCTGCCTCCTGGTCTGAGCGCTAATATAAATACCAATAATTGAACAAGGATGCACAGTGGTTGGTTTGGCCCCTTTTACGAGATCAGTTTATGAGTCTATTAAATTACAGCCATTCAGCCCTTTCCTTGGTGACGCCTGCAACTGCCATTATTCTAGCGGTGCTCACACGGAAAGTTATCTTGTCACTGAGTGCGGGCATTGCCATTGGCGCTTTGCTCTTAACCGGGTTTAACCCACTGCATGCAATCACTTATATTGCAGAGGGCTTTATCAGTATATTTTGGGACAATGGTTTTAATCGTGACAAAGCATTTATTCTTATCTTTCTTCTTTTCTTAGGCGTAATGACCAGTTTAATCAGCTTGTCAGGCGGGGCGCAAGCCTTTGGTAACTGGGCTAAAAAATATGTTAAAGATCGCCAAGGTGCTCAAGTATTTACGGTACTTATGGGTATACTGATTTTTATTGATGATTATTTCAATGCCCTTGCTGTAGGCAGTGTCAGCCGTCCGTTAACAGATCAAAATAAAGTTTCAAGAGCAAAACTTGCTTATCTTCTTGATTCTACCGCAGCACCGGTTTGTGCATTGGTTCCTGTTTCCAGCTGGGGAGCTTATCTTATTGCGCTTATAGGCTCAATCATGGCGTCACACGGGGTCACAGGCACCAGTGCTTTTGGCGCCTTTTTAGAAGTGGTACCAATGAACCTCTATGCTGTATTTGCCTTGGGCATGGTTTTTATGACGGCTTATCTTGACTTGAACGTAGGCCCTATGCGAAGGCATGAAGCGCTGGCAATGGCAGGTCAGCCTTATGACCAATCAGAAGATGATTCGCTAAAAGGAGTCCAATTAGAAGAGTACGGAAAAGGACGTATAGCTGACTTGGTAGTGCCTATTATCACGCTAGTACTAGCCACTGTGACTGTGATGATCTGGACTGGCGCTGATGTGCTAACAGCACAAGGCCAGGCATTTTCTGTGCTGGGTGCATTTGAAAATACGCAGGTAGGTGACTCTTTGGTTTATGGTAGTTTTGCTGGGTTAGCTATAACCATCTTGCGCATGCTAAGTCATAAGTTACCAGGCAAGCTATGGTATAAAGCAATTACAGATGGGGTGCGTAGCATGTTGCCTGCCATCTGCATATTGACACTCGCTTGGGTGCTGACAGGGGTTATCGGTCACTTAGAAGCAGGCAAATATCTTGCCAGCTTGGTGCCGCAGTCTTTTTCATCTGGTTATTTACCAATGATTCTATTTGTAGTCTCTGGCATTATGTCCTTTGCTACAGGAACTAGTTGGGGTACATTCGGGATCATGTTACCGCTTGCTGGTGATATGACAGCCGCCACCGATATCAATATGTTATTGCCTGTTATGGCTGCTGTTCTTGCTGGGTCAGTCTTTGGTGATCATTGCTCACCTATTTCAGATACCACCATTTTATCTTCCGCAGGCGCATCCTGTAAGCATATAGATCATGTATCAACACAATTACCTTATGCAATTTCTATTGCATTGGTATCCATGTTTGGGTACTTAGTCATGGGGCTTACAGCATCAGCAACAACAGGTTTTTTTGCTGCTTTTGCTGCTTTTGTTTTATTAGTGTTGCTATTTAAGAAACTATCTTTCGGACAGTTTTCTGATAAAAAAGCACAAGCCACTCTAGTCAAGGAATGAGTTAGCTACACTAAAAAATAAACCGTGTTAACAAACTGCCTTTAAGGCGCTGAATAAACTAGCAGGATGCTTTTCTTTACTCAGCGCCCTACTTACAGGAGCATGGATGCAATGAACCTTAATGACTTAATGACCTCTTTTGCCCAGAAACAAGGTATAGACGAGCTGGACTTTCGAGATGATAAATACCACTTGATCTTAGAAGATAAAATTGAACTGACTTGCTTTCAGGCCAATGGTATTTGTTATTTTCATGGTTTACTAGGCCCTCTGCCTGAGCAGCCTGCTGATCAGGAAGCTTTATTAACGCAGTTGTTGAAAACCAACCTTTCACTTATCAATATGCAGCGTGCTAGTTTATGTATTGAGCCGGATAACAAATACTTAGGCTTATACCTGACTCAATCACTGCAAGCACTGAATGAAGTAGCATTGGAAGACGCGCTGCTTAATTATGTGCACTGTTATGAAACCTTAACGCAAGATATAGGTAATCCAAAGCATAGCCAAATTGCTTCTGGACCCATGATACTCATGCCTTAATATTGCAATCATATCGGTTAGATATTGAGATACTACGAGATGTCAGCTGAAAGTGAACAACAAAGCTTTATCTTGATCGGTGATAACTATAACGACCTCCCTATAGCTGTGATATGCTGAGATAAATAATAGGCAATAGGTAGCGCAATTAATTAATGTTTCACCGTATTCAGCAAAGATTATCCAGTCATCAACCACGATCAATCAAAACAAAACTGCCACAAGCGGCTGTTTTGTTGCCTGTTACTAATGCTCCGTCACCTGAGCTTATATTTACACGGCGAGCCATGCATCTATCGACCCATGCTGGTGAAGTATCATTTCCTGGTGGGAAATATGACCACCAAGATAGCTCACTGGAAACAACGGCTTTACGAGAGTCTTTTGAGGAAATTAATCTATACCCAACTGATGTCAAAATACTAGGTCGAACCGGCTCTGTTATTTCTCGCTTTGGGATTGAGGTAACCCCTTATGTTGGTGTGATTCCGGCAGATATTAAGTTAAAACCTAATATGCAAGAGCTAGATAAAATATTCAGAGCACCTATTTCTTTTTTTTTAGACTCTAGCAATCTTCGAAAAGATCGGAAATATATCAACAATCAAATGATTGAAATGCCTTCATATCACTATAAAGGCTATATTATCTGGGGGCTAACAGCGATTATTCTGACTGAGTTTCTTAATATTACCCTAGATGCCTGCATACCTTTAGATGCGCCTCAGTTTTATTCTAGCTTTGCTAATAATGAGTTATAGCTCTATGCTGATGAGCATTGAAAATGGTCACGAGCATAGAGGCTAACAAGTTTAGTCCGCTATGACATAGCAGCTCTTGAGATTATTATTCCTTTGGCCCGGGAGTGACCCACATAACCTTTTCAGGAATGCCCTGACACATGGGCTTACCATTGTAGAATCTTTCTGCCAGCGTCTCCCAAGATACATCATCTGGCATGGCTTTTTCAGTAACAACCATAATGCCTTGAGATTCACTATCCAAATATGTCTTAGCACATCTAAGTTGATGATCGCCAACACAAGCATAAGTTAAAATGCTGTGCTTGTATAAAAATAGCTCAGCCGGTAGTTGTTTACAGCCCAACCTCTTTGCATGAAATCTAACTATTTCTAGATACCCTTTAACCCTAAAAGCTAAGGATCGCAAAAGGCGATGGCATGCTCCTTCTTCCATCCTTGGCATAGGATTATGGGTATCAAATAAGCGAGCACCCATAAAAGTATGCATTGCACCCATAAACCCTATTACTAGGTCTTTTTTTGATGATATAGGAAGATCATCCATTATATGGGAAAGATATGATGTTAATAATGGATCATGCTCTACCGTAACGTCATCAGTATAACACGTCGGATTAGCAGTATGCTGTTCTACTCTAGTTATGAACTCATCATCAAAAATAGCTTTACCGGAAACAGCTTTAGCATACTCATTGATATCTGATAAAGCATCTATAAAGAAAGCGCCATAAAGCGGCAGAGGAGCCCTCCACATAACATCATAAAACACTCTCAGTGAGTCTTTAACAACCATAAACATTTCTTCAAGAAGGAATTTATCCTTCATATACGGCGGCAACAAACTGTTGCCATCTTCATCAGTACGTGAAACTACCTCATAGACTTCCTTGGCGGTGAGAGCGCTTTGGGTCTCATTAAACCACTTGGTTATATTATCACAACAAGGTAAATGCCTGCCTGTTTTTCCACTTTCCTTATATGCATAGCTATAATTAACAGCGAAAATAACAGTACTTTTTAGTAAATCCCCTTTAATGACCTTATTGATATCAAATTCTATTGAAGGGAAATAACCATCCTCAATAATATCATAATCTTCACTGTTCAAAACCTTGGAAAGATCACCTTTAATATAATCATTGTATATATCTACATGTAGCTGAGATTGTTTACCGTAGCGTGGATTACTGCTTCCGTTAACACATTCTTTTATATACTTATCAAAAGGTTTTAATATCTCCTTCTGATCCTCAGGAGAAGTTTTTTCAAATAATAATGCTTGAGATAGCGCATCAAAAAGAATTAAAAATTGTTCTGTAGATAGCGTCTTTCCTGCTTCCACGTTAAGACAAGCATGTGACATAAAGCCAGTCAGGTCATCGGTACTGAGTTTACTTTTAAGATTATTTATATTTTCGCGAAACGGATCATCAGGTTGACTTACTTCTGCACTACCAGACGAATCATCCGAATTCTTCGGATCATCCACTACTGAATAAGACAGACTTGATGCAAAGCTAAGCAACAAAAATATAGGCAATAGGAAAATTTTTCCCAAATGCACCGGTTTTAAAAAAAATCGCATTATATTTCTACTAGATTTCATTTGTTAATACGTAAGATTAATTAAGAGTTAATTCCATAAAAAATATTATGAAACGCATTTGTCGCGCCCATAAGTGTAGTCATCATAAGTTATTGATAAATATATTATTTTTTAATAAAAATATTTCTTTATAGTGCCATAAATTTATTTAACTACTTCACTTCCCGTAACATATTGTAATGATTTAAACTAATTGATCTGCTATATTGCCAAATCTCCCTTGAAATTCTCATGACTTTAGTTAAAGTTGCTTGTATCCATTGCTATCAAGCTAAAGATGTCGTTCAAAATGGAAAGCAACAAGTGGACATCAGCACTATTTATGCAGAAAATGTAAAAAAAGCTTGCAGCTTGAATACAGCTATAATGCCAACCTGCCAGATCCATAAACGCATTGTTGATATGACCATGAACGGCTATAGCGTAAGAGGTATGGTTGATTCACTATCCTAAAGCGACGAAGCGCAAATAGGGTCTGATTATTCAGATTCAACTAGTATGCTATTACAAGGCGTTCTAACGCAGTGCTGGTGTTCGGGTAACCGCGCGATAGCGTAGTTAGAAACCATGATCAGCCTCATATTAAAAACCTGCAACAGCCTAGTGCAAGTTTTACATACTGCGCTTACTTACCCTTTGATTATTTAAAAAGCCAATAACTTTCTAGAGCAGAATAACAAACCTAAGAAAGTTAGGCTTATTATCAACTCATTTACTTTTGTTACTAAAGTGCTCTCGCATTTTCTGCAAAAGATAGTAAGACAAAGGCACTATTAAAATACCAAAGACTGTGGCAGCAATCATCCCAGACATGACTGTTATACCAATAATCTGTCTACTAGCAGCACCTGCACCACTTGCGAAAACCAAAGGTATTACCCCAAAAATAAAGGAAAAGGCCGTCATCAAAACAGCTCTAAAACGCAGTTTAGCTGCATTGCAGGCAGCATCAAAAATACTCTTACCCTGAGAGCGCTGGAATATAGCAAATTCCACAATCAATATAGCTGTTTTTGCAGCTATACCTAACAGGAGCACCATGCCTATTTGCGCATAAATATCATTGCTCAATGTGGGTATGAGCATACGGCCTAAATTTATACCCGCAAAGGCACCAAAAATAGCAATAGGCACAGCGGCAAGAATTGCTATTGGCATCGTCCAGCTTTCATACAGCGCAACCAAAAATAGATAGACAAAAACAAAAGCCAAGGCAAAAAGCAAAGGCGCCAAATTGCCCGCTTCAATTTCTTGCAAAGACTGCCCAGCCCATGAAAAGGTATAACCTGCCGGTAATCTGCTAGCCAATTTTTCCATAACTTTAATGGCGTCGCCTGAACTATAGCCAGGAGCAGCCTCACCATTTAAGCTAGCCGAGCGGTACAAGTTAAAGTGATCAATACTGCTTGGACCAAGAACAGGTTTCAGCTTTGCTACTGCAGTCAAAGGCACCATTTTCCCATCTAGGTTACGCACATAAAAATTGTCAAGATCTGAAGGATTAGCACGATACTTACTTTCTGCCATCAGTTTTACCTGATAAGTACGGCCAAATTTATTGAAATCATTAACATACAGTGAGCCAAGCTGAGTTTGGAGTGTTGTAAAAATTTCTGATAAAGGAATGCCTAAGGTTTTTGCTTTATTACGATCCACTTCTAGGAAGTATTGGGGAACATTCGCGCGCCATGTACTAAACACTCGAGAAAGCTCTGGACGCTGGTTAGCGGCAATAGTTAGACCTCTTAACACTTGTGCCAATGCCTCTGGAGAACGCCCCATCGTATCTTGTAATTTGAATTCAAAACCACCGGAAGAACCTAATCCAGGAATGGGTGGAAAGGCAAAAGCCATCACCTGCGCGCCAGATAGTGACCATAATTTACGCTGCACTCTACGCATAATGGCATTTTGTTGCAATGCCTTAGTCTCTCGTTTAGACCAATCATCAAGGGAAACAATGACTATACCGGCATTAGAGTTAGCACCACTTAAGAAGCTAAAACCAGAAATAGAGATAACATGCTTAACACCATCTTCCTGTCGAATAATATTGACTACTTTTTTCAGCATCTCATTGGTTCTATTCAACGATGCCGCATCAGGCAGCTGCACATCAACCATAAAAAAGCCTTGGTCTTCATTAGGGACAAAACCAGACGGCGTTTTGGAAAACATCACACCCGTGGAGCCCATAAATACAACCAGTAATCCAACCCCTATAATGGAACGACGTATCAGCATTGCAACACAGCGCTTATAACGCCCTGTTGCTTTTTCGATAGCGGTATCTATGGGACGCAACCATTTGATCTGCCCCATTTTACCTGGCTTAAGAAATGTTGCGCACAGTGCCGGACTCAGCGTCAGTGCATTGATAGAAGAAATTAATACGGCAACCGAGATAGTAACGGCAAACTGCGAATATAATCCTCCGGTAATACCTGGCATAAAAGCTACCGGTACAAACACAGCTAACAACACCAGTGTGGTTGCAACAACAGGCCCAGAAATTTCTCGCATGGCCTGCGACGTTGCATCTTTTGGCGTCATTTTCTCTTTTGTTATAAGACGCTCAACGTTTTCAATAACAACAATAGCATCGTCAACAACGACACCAATAGCCAATACCAAACCAAATAATGTGATGGTATTGATGGAATAACCAAGAACATGCATAACAGCGAATGTGCCAATCAATGACACCGGAATGGCAATGGATGGTATAAGGGTTGCACGCCAATTTTGTAAAAATAAAAAAACTACGAGAATGACAAGTAATACTGCCTGAAACAGTGTGAAGATCACTTCTTTGATCGACTGATGGATAAACAGCGTTGTATCAAAGGGAATATCATAGGACATCCCTTGCGGAAAGCTTTGTGACAGATTGCTCAGATCTACTTTAACCGCTTTAGCAATATCCATTGCATTGGCATCCGGCTGCTGGTAAACCGCAATGAATGCCGTCGGTTTATTATCCAGCTTAGCTTGCCCATTGTAACTGACAGACCCCATCTCAATTTTGGCAATATCTCGAACTCGAACAACCGACCCATCAGGATTTGCCTTAATAATCACATTGCCAAATTCCGTAGGATTGCTAAGACGCCCCAACGTTTTAATGGAATATTCAAACTGCTGATTAGGCAATGTAGGACTTTGCCCCAGCTTACCCGCTGCCACAACAACATTTTGCTCTTTGAGCGCATTGGCTACATCGCTGGTAGTAATTTTTAGAAGGGCCATCCGATCAGGGTTAAGCCATATGCGCATGCTGTATGTTCGATCACCCATTACCTGAGCTTTGGCAACACCTTTAATTCTCAAAAGTGAATCAACTAAATGATTGGAAGCGTAGTTACTAAGGAATACACCGTCTATTTTTGGGTTATCAGAGCTCAAGCTGATACCTAATAGCATATTTGATGATTCTTTTTTTGTTGCTACGCCCAAATGCCTTACCTCTTCTGGTAAGGAGGGCTCAGCTTCGGACACCCTATTTTCAACATTAACTAGCGCCATATCTGCATCAGTGCCAGCACGAAAGGTTATATTGATGGATGCACTACCATCGTTGCCTGCGCTAGAGTCGATATAGAGCATATTCTCGACCCCATTGACCTTATCTTCAATGGGACGAATCACCGTTTTTTCTACGGTCTCAGAGTCAGCACCAGGATATTGAGCACTGATAGTCACTTGTGGAGGAGTGATGTCAGGGTACTGCGCAATAGGCAGCGTAAACATAGAGATTAAGCCAACCAGTGTTATCAAGATTGAAACAACAAAGGCAAACTTAGGCCTGTTAATAAAAAATTGGCTGAACATATTAAGCGCCCCCTGACTTAGGAGATGACTCAATAATGGCGCCAGTTTCAAGGTTAACGCGTACTATTTTGGGTATGACTGGAGCATTAATTTTTATTTTCTGAAGACCACCGACAGCTAATTTTTCTCCTGGCTTGATACCTTGACTCACAACCCACATAGGGCCAATACGTCGCCCCAATTTCACTTCACGATCTTTGGCAATGTTGTTATCGTCAATCACTATGACGAAATAACCCTGTTGGTTTTCCTGAACAGCCGACTGAGGAATGACCGGTTGCAAATGCTTGTCTTTTGATTCAGCGATCAGTGTCACATATAGCCCCGGATAGAGTAGATGCTCTGGATTAGGGAATGATGCTCTTAAATTAAGCGTACCTGTTGTTTTACTAATGGCCGTATCAAAAAAATTAAGCTTTCCCTGATGATCGTAACTAAAGCCTGTTGGTAACCTTAGGTTAAGTGTGTATTGATTATCTTTCGATTTACCATGCTGTTTTAAGGTACTTTGTTCATAGTTAAGCAATTGGTTTTCAGTTACTTGGAAGTTGACGTAAATAGGATCAACACTGGTCAGCGTTACCAGAGGCTCACTGGTTGGCCCAACTAAATTACCGACACTATAACGTGCTTTCCCAACTTTACCGCTAAAAGGTGCTTTAATTCGGGTATAACTGAGGTTAAGCCGCGCTGTTTCAGTGGCGGCTCTAGCAGCTTCAACCGCAGCTAATGCTTGATCTTTGGTGCTGGTTTGAGCATCAAGGTCAGCTTGACTGATATAACCTTCTTTAAATAACTCTTTACTACGCTTAAGGTCTTTAGATGCTTTTATTAGTCCTGCTTTACTACTGGCTAAATCGGCTTTGGCTTTTTGTAATGATGCAATATACGGCTTTGGATCAATTTCAAAAAGCAGCGCCCCCTTTTTTACCTGACCGCCTTCAACAAATGCTCGCTTATCAATAAATCCTTCAACTCGAGCTCGAATTTGTACTTTATCAACAGCCGCTGTTCGGGCAATAAACTCGTGATAGTCTCCAACTTCTTTATCAGGAACTTTAATATATTGCACCACTGGGGGAGGCATTGCTCCTTGTTGCGCACTTTTATCACAGCCTGTCAAAGTTATGGTAGATATCACCAAAATACTGGCTATCAGTTTATTCGTTGAAGTAAAACGCGTGATTATCGATCTCATCGATATCTCCGATCAACATAATACTAGGGCCGGTAGGGTGCCTGTTTTGCAAAAGCCTTCACCAGAGAGCAAGAATTCATAAAATACACAATACGGCTAAATCTACCGAAAAGATGTGGGAATTTTAGGTAGCGGACAATTTGATTTCTATCATGAAAATCAAGTTTGGCTGTATTTTACAAAGCCCTTACCTGAGTTAAATCAGCCATTACACACAAACTGTCATCTATATTAAGCTACTTCAGCAGGCTTTTACAATTGCTAATAATTGTCTTACAAATCGAAAAATATAGGTATTACTGAACCGAAAGTGTAAGACCGTTTGTCTGTATCATATTTGCCAAAAATTTTAGTCTACTTCATGCTATGCAGCCAATTTATTTCTTTTTGCCAACCTATTTAGTTACAAACTATTTACCATTTAGCTGCGTGAAAAAAGAAAAATGCTTTAAAATAACTAACTATTTATAGATAATTGATGCAGATAGACTTGACAGAAGGTAACATTGCCTGCAAAAGTCTGTCTGGGTTTTTCTATCTGGAGTCTGCTAATCTAATGTTCAATGAAAATGTAAAATTACTTCTTATTGATGATGACTTAGAGCTTTGTGATCTACTAATAGAGTTTCTCAGTACTGAAGGCTTTAGTGTAAACGCTGTAAATGATGGTGAATCGGGTATAAAAGAAGCTCTTTTAGGTAAATATGACCTTATACTTCTCGATGTCACCTTACCAAAACGCAATGGCTTTGATGTCCTGAAAATTATACGCCAGAAATCAAGTGTACCTATTTTGATGCTGACAGCTAGAGGTGATGATGTAGATCGTGTCATTGGTTTAGAGTTCGGGGCTGATGATTATTTGCCAAAACCTTACAACCATAGAGAGTTAGTTGCTCGTATTAAAGCCATTCTTCGTAGGGGCAGCTCTACCCAACAAGACAGTACAGCAAAATTATTACAGCTAGATGATATTGGCTTGAACTTGTCGAATCGCGAAGCTTCAATTGATGGTAAACCTATTGAATTAACCGCAACTGAATTCCAAGTATTAAAGTCTTTAATCGAAAAGGCAGGCGAGCTAATTTCCAGAGATGATCTTACCAAAATAGCACTAAATCGTCGTTTAACTCCCTATGATCGAGCAATTGACATGCACGTCAGTAATGTGCGGAAAAAAATTGGAATGCGCAAAAATGGTCAGCCTCGCATTAAAACCGTACGAGGGGCAGGTTACTTCTACATTCGATCCTAGAGTTTCCAGATGTCTTTTAAATTTTCCAGATTATTCGTTCGTCCATGGAAAGCGCTGTTTTGGAGAATTTTTCTCTGGTTCTGGTTAACTATGATGGCCATGCTGGCTATATTATTTTTAACGTTTGCAGTAACAGTTGATCCATCCGACTTAGTACCCGAACGGCTGGCTTTATTTCAAGAACTCGATGTTGGAGCAAAAAAAGTTCAACAGCTTGCTACAGTAAAAATAAATTTCCCAACATTTCAGTTTCCCGGTAGCAGCTTCTTTCTATTTAATATAAACGGTAAAGTACTAGGTAATGCTCCTGCCTCTCAAGAGCTGCTTAACGCATACAATAAAAGCAATCACCTATTAAAGCCAACTATTATCTTTGAAAGAGGTGCGCTTGTTGTTGGGCCTCAGCAGGTGGTTTTGAACAACCATCCCTATCAACTTTATTTGACCAAAAAGATTCCTCGTCTCGTACACTGGCGTTTCAAACATGCGCTTGCTCGTCAGTGGCACCTTGTCGCCATTGCCTTAAGTATAAGCTTTGTGCTTTGTATCATTTTGGCGAACTATTTGGTAGGGCCCGTTCGTCAGCTACAGAAAGCTTCTCGAAAGTTAGCTGCAGGTGATCTAGCTACTAGGGTCGGTAATAACGTCATAAAAAGAAAAGATGAACTCGGTGAGCTTGGGCAAGACTTCGATAATATGGCAGAACAACTGGAGTCTTTAGTCAACAGTAAACAACGGTTATTAAGAGATGTTTCACATGAGCTGCGCTCACCTTTAACACGTTTACAACTTTCTCTTGCGCTGGCTTCTAAGAAAGCACCTGAAGCAGTAGATGAACATAGTCGTATTGAGAGAGAAGTTAGTCGTTTAGATCAGTTGATTGACCAGATTATACGTTATTCACGCATCCAGCATGGTATTTCTGAGCAAGCATCAGAGCAGGTTAACCTTCAACTATTGGTTAAACAACTGGTGGAAGACGGAAAATTTGAAGCTCAAGCTTGTAATAAATCGGTGATACTAACAAAAAGTACTGATATCCATATTTTGGCTGTTCATGATTTTATTTCCAGTGCTATTGAAAATATTATTCGTAACGCTATCCGTTTTACACCGAAAGAAAGTCTTGTTGAAGTCAGCCTTGATCAAGTAAATAGCCATGCGGTCATTATCATTCGAGACTACGGCCCAGGTGTACCAGAAAACACGTTAAACTTACTTTTTGAGCCCTTTTTTAGGGTAGATGAAACACGCGGAGAGGGAAATAACGAAAAAGGATTAGGGATGGCTATTGCTCACAGAGCCGTTACTTTTCATAAAGGCACGCTTGTTGCATCCAATGCATCACCTGGATTGAAGGTAAAAATCACTCTTCCCTTGTAATACCAATCGTATTTTCTAACTACTGTCATCAGTATAAACAGCTGGACTTCAGAACAAGACGTAATGATAAGTAATGCCATGTCTATTGAGAAGAGCACCAATGCCGTACTGGTATTTAAATGGCTAGCGCAATAGCGTAATTTAAAAATTCGGTTGGTATAATGCACAACCCATTATAATAATACTGCTAACATACGCCGTAAGGGCTCTGCCGCCCCCCATAATAACTGATCTCCAACAGTAAATGCTGACAGATATTCTTTACCGAAATTCATTTTGCGCAATCGTCCGACAGGAATCATTAATGTGCCTGATACTTTCGCTGGTGTTAATTCTTGCAGGGTAACGTCTTTATGGTTAGGTACAACCGATACCCAAGGATTAAGCTCAGCAATTTTTTCTTCGATAACATGGGTAGGAATCTCTCGCCTTAATTTAATTGTCAGCGCCTGACTATGACAACGCATCGCTCCCACACGTACACAAGTCCCATCAACGGGTATATACTCCTTCTGATAGCCCAGAATTTTGTTAGTTTCGACTTGACCTTTCCATTCTTCACGGCTTTGGCCGTTATCCATTTCTATATCAATCCAGGGCAATAAACTACCTGCCAATGGCAAGCCAAACTGAGACTTAGGAAATTCAACACATTGAAGTATCTGTGTTACTTTTCTATCGATAGAGAGAATCGAACTGGCAGGATTAGCTAAATCAGAGGCTACTGCATCTTTGATACAACCCATTTGAGTAATTAGTTCACGCATATGTTGAGCACCGCACCCACTGGCTGCTTGGTAAGTCATTGCGCTAACCCACTCAATCCAATCTTCCTGAAACAGCCCAGCCAAAGCCATTAACATAAGGCTGACCGTACAGTTACCACCAATAAAGTTTTTAATGCCGTTATTCAGCGCCTGATCAATTACATGGCGATTCACTGGGTCCAGTACAATGGCGCTTTCTTGCTCCATCCGCAGTGCGGATGCTGCATCTATCCAGTACCCTTGCCAACCACTTTTTCTCAATTCAGGAAATACTTTATTTGTATAATGACTGCCCTGACAAGATACTATAATATCCATTTCAATAAGAGCCTCAATAGCATAAGCATTTTGTAAAACAGAAACTGTTTGCCCCACATCAGGAGCAGATAACCCCAGTTGCGATGTTGTAAAAAAGACCGGTGCTATTCCAGAAAAATTATTCTCCTGCTTCATGCGCTCGATCAGTACAGAGCCAACCATTCCACGCCAGCCCACAAAACCTATTTTTT
>JAQYUY010000036.1 GCA_028728195.1 Endozoicomonas sp. (ex Botrylloides leachii) | reverse complement strand
CAACAAGATCCTCTAAATTCACGAGTTCTGACTGGCTGATCATATGCATTCCTAAGCAAGTTTACTTTGAAAGTATTTTATCAAAAAAACAGCTTCCTTTTAAGTTATGCAACAGCCCCATGATGGTTATATTGCACTATAACTCAGAGAGCTATTGCTCACTTGAGCTATGCAATAATAAGCCATACCAGTGGCATTCAATGGTATATCAAGCGATAATATCCCGCTTATACGTTCTTACTAGGCAGAAGCAACCTCAGTGGAAAAACTCAACGACCGACAGGCTGAGGCCGTCAAATATATTGATACCCCTTTACTGGTACTAGCCGGTGCTGGTAGCGGAAAAACCA
Source organism: Endozoicomonas sp. (ex Botrylloides leachii) (assembly GCA_028728195.1). Lineage (GTDB taxonomy): Bacteria > Pseudomonadota > Gammaproteobacteria > Pseudomonadales > Endozoicomonadaceae > Endonucleibacter. The sequence continues at coordinate 54,907 of JAQYUY010000036.1, read as the reverse complement.
GTGTTATTACTGCCAAGATTGTCTACTTGATCAAAACCTGTGGTATTAAGGCACGCAATATCGTTGCAGTTACTTTTACTAATAAAGCCGCACGGGAAATGAAGCAACGAGTCAACCAATTGGTTAAGGGGCAAGCATCTCGGGGGTTGACGGTATCCACGTTTCATAATTTTGGCCTTAACATTATTCGAAAAGAATATAAAGCACTGGGTTATAAACCAGGTTTTTCCATTTTTGATGCGCAAGATGCCAAAGCGCTGATTAGAGAATTAATGTTGCATGAAGTAGGGGCTGAAGATGAAACAGTCGACCACATTCAACATGCAATTTCCAGCTGGAAGAACGAAATAGTTTCACCCACGCTAGCGCTTGAGCAAGCAAAACAACCTGAAGAAATAACCGCTGCTCGCATATACGCGCATTATGATCGCACAATGAAAGCTTATAATGCGGTTGATTTTGATGACCTAATTTTACAGCCAGTCATACTCTTTACACAGCAGTTAGGCATGCTGGAAAAATGGCAGCAAAAAGTACATTACCTTCTAGTTGATGAATATCAAGACACTAATAGCGCTCAATATAACCTTATTAAGCTATTGGTTGGTAATAGAGGAAAACTGACCGTTGTTGGTGATGATGACCAGTCTATTTATGCGTGGCGTGGAGCAAAGCCGGAAAACTTGGCGCAATTAAAAGCAGATTATCCACGGCTAAAAGTCATCAAGTTAGAACAAAATTATCGTTCAACGCGCAGAATTTTAAAGGCAGCTAATACGCTAATTGCCAATAATCCACACGTATTTGATAAAGCTCTGTGGAGTGATTTAGGCTTAGGAGATGCTATTCGTGTGATCCGCTGTCGCAGTGATGAAGCAGAGTGTGAGCGCATTGCCACAGAAATTTTGACCCACAGGCTCAGAAATGAAACGCGCTATAAAGAGTATGCTGTGCTTTATCGTGGTAATTTTCAGGCTCGTCTATTGGAAATGAAATTGCAACAGCATCAGGTGCCTTACCATATTAATGGTAATATTTCTTTTTTCTCTCGTGTCGAGGTGAAAGATATAATGGCCTATCTGCGGCTATTAGTGAACCCTGATGATGATAATGCCTTTTTGCGTATTATTAATGTGCCTCGACGTGAAATTGGTGCAAATACACTGGAAAAGCTAGGCAACTATGCCAACAATCGGCACATAAGTTTGTATCAAGCTTGCTCTGAATTGGGCATCGAAGAAAGTATAGCTCCCAATTATATAGATAAGTTACGTCGTTTTACACACTGGATGGATAAAGTATCTCGATTAATTAAAACAGAAAGCGACCCCATTGGCATTATTCGCGAAATGATAACAGACAGTGGTTATGAAAATTGGTTGCATCAAAATAGTAACACACCGTCTGCTGCTGAGAAACGCATGGCAAATGTTTATTTTCTTATTGATTCCCTCCAACAAACGGTTGAACGTGGGCTTGATATTGGCGATGACCCTATGAGTATCGAAGAGGCCGTTGGTCGCTTGATGTTGAAAGATATGCTGGAAAGGCAGGAAGAAGATAATAATAAGACTGACTGTGTCCAGCTGCTCACGCTTCATGCATCCAAAGGCTTGGAATATCCTCACGTCTTAATAATGGGTATGGAAGAAGAGTTGCTTCCTCATCGAACCAGTATTGAAGATGACCATATCGAAGAAGAAAGAAGACTAATGTATGTTGGCATTACCCGCGCGCGCAAAACGCTAACTCTTACAATGGCAGGTAAACGCAAACAGTTTGGTGAAATGCTAGAGACCACACCCAGCCGATTTCTCGATGAGCTGCCTCAAGAAGACTTGGTATACAGCGGCTTTGATGAAAATACAACTGTGGAGCAAAAAAAAATGGCTGGCAAAGTTGGGCTAGATGCTTTGTATAAATCGTTAGGCTGCTAACTATAGTCAGTCATAAATAGATACTAAGCTGATGTAAAATTAGAACCTAGGTTTAACGCAAAAAATTAAGACTGCCTCTAAAAAAAGTATCTAGCTCTGCTCAATGATAATCAACCGAAAGCTCATGCACAGCATCAATAAAAATAGCGGCTTTCTCTGGTTCGACAAACTGATGAATACCATGGCCTAAGTTAAATATATGGCCATTACCTAAGCCATAGCTATCCAGCACCCTTTTCACTTCTGCTCGAATGCGTTCAGGCGAAGCATATAAAACGGAAGGATCCATATTTCCCTGAAGGGCAACCTGCGCACCTACCCGACTGCGAGCCTCACCAATTGATGTTGTCCAATCAACACCTAAAGCATCCGCTCCAGCATTAGCAATAGATTCTAACCATTGCCCACCATTTTTAGTAAATAAGATCACTGGAACTTTACAGCCTTTGTGCTCACGAATTAATCCAGACACAATTTTTTTCATATAGTGTAAAGAAAATTCTTGATAGCAAGCAGGGGAAAGCACACCACCCCACGTATCAAATATCTGTACAGCATGAACACCTGCTTTTATTTGTCCATTAAGATAGGACACGACAGATTGTGCAAGAATATCAAGAAGCAAATGCAGCTGCTCAGGCTGAGCGTACATCATGGCTTTTACACGACGAAAATCTTTTGTTGTTCCACCTTCAATCATATATGTCGCCAATGTCCATGGACTACCTGAAAACCCTATAAGAGGTACTCTATCATTTAGCTCCTTACGAATAGTTCGCACTGCATCCATAACATAAGTCAGATCTTTTTCCGGGTTAGGTACAGTGAGTTTTTCAATATCTTTTAACGTCCGCAGTGGCTTATGAAAGCGCGGCCCCTCACCAGAGGCAAAATATAATCCAAGCCCCATAGCATCAGGAATGGTTAAAATATCTGAAAAAAGAATAGCTGCATCTAATGGAAACCGCTCAAGCGGTTGAAGGGTAACTTCACAGGCGAGTTGAGGGTTTTGACAGAGAGACATAAAGTCGCCAGCTTTTGATCGTAATGCTCGATACTCTGGAAGATAACGACCGGCTTGACGCATCATCCACACTGGTGTAACATCGACGGGTTTTCTTGAAAGGGCACAAAGAAAACGATCATTTTTTAATTTTGTCATGGAATGCTATTCCAGTACTCGATTTGGCTCGTGACTGCTCTATTTTGCGACCAATAGCCATTAGCTATTTTAATTTTGTTATGGACATGGTTATTTGGACTGAAAAACAAAAAGTAATAAGTCATAAGCTGGACAATAACCAGAAACCCTACGCAAGGTATCGGCACAGATAATCAGCATGATAAGGTGTGTTGTAAAAACAACAGATCTTACATGACGGTGTATTTTACCAACTGTGATGAACATAACAAGCTAGACTGTAAAAGTTCTAACAATTTATCACATGATACTAACCATAGTGTGTTAGGCTAGCACTGGGTCTTTAGCCGGTGATATACAAGTTGCCACCGGCTAAAGATGGTTACTAGGATTAGCCTTTTTTCTTTTTATTTATGATTTTTTTAGGCAGTTTAATATGCTGATATAGCTTAGGATCAAATGGATTGATTCGCTTATTAAAGTTAATTTCTAAGCCAAAAGGAAACCCTCTTGGTGAGCAGTTCAGCTGGATATTTTTACCTCTTTTCCATTGATTGCAACCAAAAATAAAATGTAGCCACCCCCATGATCCATTAAATACTTCCTGCATAATAGGCTGCTTACCTCTAAGTAAAGATATATACAACTCATCCGTTTCACTGGTTGGCCATTGCCGTTTCACCCATAACCTTGGACCATGCTGATACATAAATTTACCATTATTATCTCGGATAGAGAGCTCGGTCGCTTTTGGAGACAAATGGGTAGCACGCATATTATAATGAACCTGCAGTGGCTTATCTTTATTGAACAGATTTTTCTGAAGCTTAGCCACGGTATTAATCTGGTTTAAAAACAGGTTGGTTAAACTAATATGCTGACCTTTTATAGTGGTAGGCTGCCAACGCCCATTTTTTTCATAGATAAAAGGTCGAATAGCCGTTTTTATAAAATGATCAAACCTACCATTTATCTTAAAAAAATCAATGAAATCATCAAGCTGACAATCAATACTAGACTGTATATTTAAAGGAAATTGCCATTTCAAATTCTGGAAATAAAAAGTATAAATAGACTGTTCCCAATTATTTTGTATATAGCGTTCTGCACCTTGCAACTCATATCGCCATAATGCATTAGCAATGCTAGCTATCCATTCACCTATAATGGTATTGTCTAAATTAGCAAATTTCCATAGATCAGTAATAACGTGACTTTTATTAGTCATCACCTTAACTGCATCATGGTACATGAGATTTTCAGGGTCGATGCTGGCGTTTATTTCTTGTGTTACTTTTTGTGCTGCAAAGAGCAAAGGTTTTAGTGTAGCAACCTGTTTATGCTCAAGATTGGCATAGTCAATAAAAAACTGACTAACAATCTCAGGGCTATCAGGTGATACAGGTGTTAAATACCTATTATTGTTTTTTAGTGCTTTATTTTCATCTTGATTAAATTTTTTTCCAGGTGAGTTTTTGCTAACCTGTTTAGAACCTACAACAGATAGCAAGCTAGATGCTGAAGGTAGTTGTTGAGTTTCATAAGCAATTTTCTTAAGTATATTCAACAGAGATGCTTGCTCGCCATAATAAAGGCCATATATCTGCTCTGTTAGCTCTGCAAAAGAGTGCGCAGGTTTTAAGACTATTCTATTGAGTAAATTCTGCCAAGTCTCTATATAATCTTGAAAATACAAAGACCTAATTTTTTTACTAACATAGTTCAGCTCTACTGGATTAAATGTAGCTTCCCCTTTTCTAATCAAGTTAATCTGAGAAACCTCTTTCTTTAACAATGTGGAATTAGCAGATAAATCTAATGCATGGTATTGATGTACAGTATATATAGCGGGTATGCCACTACTATTATTAAAATCAGTTTTTAGTAGAAAAAAATCATCAAAATAAGAACCGAAAAGTTTTTCCATAGTCAGTAAATGATTATGCTGTGGTTGGTTAATAATATTATGATAGATAATATTTTCCATTGGGTGTGCAGCTAACAACTTTCTAGCGATATTGATGATGACAAAGTCGGGTTTACCACGCTGAATTGTTGACTTCCATAAATCATTAACCAGTTTTTTTAATTTATAACTTTGCTGACTATTAAGACTCCATTTTTTAACAGCCCATTGTACAACCTCATCTTGTGTAGCATAATTTTTATCTGGATGATATAACGCAAGATAAAATCTAAGGTTATTATACAACCCTTCTAATCCCTTAGTATCATATTTTTTTACCTCATTATAAAGTGATTTTTCTAAAGGAGAAAAAATATATTTTTTAAGTTGATTTAAATAAAATGAATTTATCTTTTCACTTTGTTCCCAGTCATTCAAACCAAAATGATAAAGAAATTTTGAAGAGGACTTATATTTATTATCAAGATTCTTTAAAGAGTAAAGTGGTTCAATAGCATCTATATAATTTTTTGTTTTTTTAATCTGAGAGATAGATTGACTGTAATTATTTAGAGTGACTATTTGATCATTAGCAAGTTTTTTATTAATTTCTACTTGATGCCAACAATAAGTTAGTCCTGCTGCAAGCATTAATATCATCACTAATGAGATACCAACTGTTTTTAGTCGCCAGAATTTATAAGCAGTAGGGTTCTCTGGTAATCGACCCATATTGCTATAAATAACTTTTTCTAAAAAGTTATGGTTAAAATATCGCTGTGAACTTTGAGGTTGTTGAGTTTCTTTTAATACCTGAAATCCATGAATTTTTCCTAACTCGCAAGCAAGCACGTTTAAAGTTATAGATTCTTGAGTATTTGAAAAAAACCAAACTCCATTTATTTTTAATGGCATTCTTCCATTATTTTTTTGGAAAAAATCTGTGCAGTAAAAGTTAAGTCGATCACCTATTATTGCAAGTTGCAATATAAATCTAACCAATGATTGACGTGCACTTTGATCCTTTTCTTTTTGGATAAGCACCGGCATCAGCAAGAAAATTTTCTGATAAAAATCTCTGAATGCGTCTGAAAAATAAGATATAGAGGTTCCATTAATTGAAGAAAAACCCCAAGGAGAACTTTGTTCTTGCTGACTCATATTACGAAAGAAATCTGAAAAACCATTAAACTGATCTGCTTTTGAAACAAGAATCCAAACAGGGATTTGTATACGATATTCTTTGTTAAGTTCAGATAATTTTTCATGTAATTTACTTGATTTATCTTGGAGTTTAAAGGGCGATTCAGTAACAAGCTCATCTGCTGGAACCATCGACAAAATAGCTGTTAAAGGCTGGCGAGGGCGTTTACTTTTTAGTAATTTGAGTACGTAGTAATAAAGTTCATCATGAATTTCTTCCGCCTCTTTATCATCATAATTAGTTTGTGAAATTTCTACTACAACTCCGTTTTTTCCTAGCCAAAAAGAAATGCCAAATTGAGAATGATCTGGATTACTTTTTATAGGAATAAATCCTGCATTGTTAAGCCATAAGGACTTTCCTGAGTTATTTGGCCCAACTAAAAACAACCATGGTAATTTATAAGGGTTTGATCCGTGAGTACTGCTGATCTTTTTCCATAAATTTCTCCAACTCTTGCAAAGAGATTTTCTATAAATTAGCTTTTCTTTATCAGATATTTTTCCTACATCATCTTTATTCTTTACTTTCCTACGATACCATAATTTAAAAAATATCACCGTAATAAATAAAACAGCAAGAAGCGTACTCAGCAATATTTGCCAACTAAAAGTTAACCAATAAAACCATGAAGGTAGTGTTAATGGAGTAGCCCATATGAATATTCCAAAAACCATTAAAGCAGAAACGAAAAATATATTCTTCATAATACAGAGTAGCCGGAAAGAAAGAGACTAATAACAGCTTTATTGAGATGTGCTCACAGGCACTGTCATCTGTAGCATTTCATCTAATGATTTATTAGCATCTTGATGTAAAAATTGAATCCATATATGAGACATGACAACCGATATGAATAATAATATAACAATAAATGGAAGCAGTTTTATAGGCGATGGTTGACGTATAGGCTTCCATGGACTATGAACAGGCTGTATTTCATTTTTATTCTCCCTATTCTGACGATGATTAGAAATAACATCAAATAACCGGTTAGTTAACTCTACTAGTTTATGCTCTTGCGTATTGGCATACTTTCCCTTAAAACCCAGACGTAGTAAGAGATATTGAAGTTCAATGAAATCTATCATGCGACTGCTATTTTGAAGGGCTTGCTCCATCAAAATGAAAAAAAACTCCCCTGAATTCCTTTGCTTAAAAAGACCTGATACCAATGTTTTATTTTCCCAGAAAGTAGCTTGACCTACATTGCTGTTCATTATCTCTTCATCAAATGCTGCGCATATAACATAGCAGGCTTTTTCCATAAGACGCGGAGAATAATCTATTCTTACCCCTTTATTATGTAGTGCTCGCATGCCTTTAGCTATATATTGATAAAGATCTGGCAGATACTCATTACTCTCATATTGCGGAAGTGTAGTTAACAAAGCAATAAATTCAGATGATATATTTAGCAACTGGTTTTCTGCTGTACAAAAATTTTTAAATGTGTCACTAATCTCTTTATAATTATCTTGCTTTGAATTTTTAATGCTTTTATAAGTTTGATTCATAATTAAATTCTCTTTTAACGGATGACAAATAATTCAATATTAGTATCTGATGGCATTTGCTCGTCAACGTGCAAAGCAATCAAATCATTCGTTTTGATCATATCTTGCCAAATGGGAGAACTAACCTCTATATTAAAGTATACTGTCCCAGGTTTGCTGCGTAGTTCAATAGGTGCACTAGGCAATATAGTCAACGGAACGGCTGCTAAAGAATTACGCACATATTTTGCAATATGCTTTTGCCCGCATAGTTTTGATGATGTAATAAATGTTTGACGTATATCTTCAATGCCAATACTTGAAGATACAGCTAAAATAAATCGTCCATCATTATAAAGCGTCCTATCATTCACTTCACAACGCAATAAACGCCTTAGGTCGTACAATCTAGTATCCCAAGGTATTGATACTACTTTTTCCTTACTAGAATGACTAAGGTTAATCAGTAAGCAAGAAATAACTGGAGAAAAACAGTCATAAATAGCATTTTCATTAAATATTGGAAAATCAGGTACAGTTGTTAAACTAAAGGTTGATAGATCAGCTGCCATCCCAACAAGATATCGATAAAGGTCAGCTGCAGTGATACCTGATTGCTGTTCAATTTGCTTGAAACTGGCTCTATAACGGTTCAGAGTCTGTAATTTCATATAAGATATTTGCATAGTCAGAGTACTTTTTAATTGCGCCTCTGAACCAACTTGCTCAGCTAACTGTGTTGATCTCTGTTGCACCAGTGCCTGAAGATTTTGTACTTGTTTAGCTAAATAAGTCGATACCCGATAGTCAATGCAACGAGGGATAAAACTACTATCTAGTACTAATTCACCGTTTGAGTTAAGCCCTTGAATGCGTGCGATAGCAAGAGTTGAATAATCATCCATCTGTTCACCTTGTAATAACAAACTTGGGTTTAGATGACATATTTCTAACTCAAGGCTTTCATTTTCATCATTCGTGCAATCATTAACGCTATGGAAATAACTTTGCTGTCGAATACATGGCAAGTGATTTTTTTCTTTCGGTGCAGTATCAATTTTTGATGATCTAAATAAAGGAAGTGCAAGATAAACTATTGTTCCTGAAGGAGCATTTTTTATATCCCTAGTTAATATATCCCTAACTAAATTTTCTTTAAATTCAAATGGTGTCCCATCAGGAAAAATCCCACAGGCTTGTTGTAAAAAAATTTTACCTGTTTTTAATTGTTCTTCATCAATAGAAAGTTGTATAAATCCAGAAACACTTGGATGTAAAATACTAAATAGCTGACGACTGTACTTCTCAAGATACCGCTCTTGCTGTTGGAAATGTTGGGGACTTAAAAAAGTACCTTCTTGCCAGACAACTTTATTAAAACTATGGTTCATAATGAAGACTTTTCTTTAATTTAATTAGTTAAAGGGTTTTGGTTAATCTCACGCTATTACCTTCAACGTATAAATCTACTGAATTTTTTTCTTCATCTCCTAAGGCGACATATGTCTTATTAAATGAATATTTATAATCAGAAAACTCAGCAAGTATAGCGATAAAATTCGTCTCATTTTTTAGGTCAATATCAACTTTTTTACTTTCAGAAGGTAAAATACTAGGCATGATATATTTACTAACTAGACTGTTTTGTAGTGTTTTATTATCACTATTATAGAGATCAATAAATTCAGCTTCATTAAAAAAACCCGCATTGCTTAACTCATATAGTCGGATACGAACAGGGTTTCCTTGACCTGAATTTTTAGTATTTATTCGATTATCTGCTTTTATATTAAGTGTTAATGATCGCTTTGGTTGCTTATTAGTTTCATTAGAACTACAAGAAGAAATAGCAATAAGCATAAGTAATACTACAGTAATAAATATTTTATGATTTAATAACATGCTTACACCTTATTCTTTAATATTTCACGAAGATGTTTAATAAAGAGCATTCGATGATGCTTATTGTCTAACATATTTCTATAATATCTTTGATAACGATGATCGACCTCATTATAACGCCATGATTTCCTACGGAAATTAAAAATACAATTCAGTTTATCTTTAAAAATTGATTGTTTTCTTCTACTCGAACAATGTAAATTATCTTTATTTATACATTTAAATGGTGAAATATCATACAATGTAAGATCAAGGGCTTGTAATATATTGTAAGCACTTAAGTTATTATTTTTTTGATAAGAAATCGCAACAGGGCTTTTTATCTCTTTTTTATCCGTATTTTTATTCAATGTTACATGAGAATAATCTTCATCATCAACGAAAAAATTATTATGGTCGTCTATATTAATAGGCTTATCAAGCCATAAATCATTTACAGGTTCATTACTTACAGGCTCATCATCGAAAAGATCAATGAGATTGCTATCATCATCTTTATCAATTTCATGAAAATTAGCTTCTAGCATACCAGGCTGCTGCAATGATAAATCATCAGGTATATTTTTTTCATTTTCTTCTACTGATTTATTTTCAGTTACTGGAATATCTTCAAAAGGATCATAAATATCTTCTTCACCAAGGGTATTAGTTAATTCATCTAGTTGATGACTAGAATATCCGTTACTTTCTTCATTTTCTTTACCAAAAGACGAAGAAGTCTCTTTATCATTAACCCATGGTTTGAAGTTACTAAATGCCAAGTGATAATTACCACACTCAATCACATCACCATCAGAAAGCAGTGCACGTTTATCTTGTGAAGATATCAATGATAGCCCGTTAAGCTTTATCGGTTTACTACCAATGTTTTTCAGGTAACATTCATCATTCTCTTTAATAAATACAGCTTGCCTTTCATCTATCGATTCATAATGATCTAGCAATTTAATTTGGCAATAATCTGCTTGTCCAACAAAGGATTCATTAGCATCAAGAGTATAATTCAAATTAGCAAGATGCTGCTCTGGGGGCATACTGATTACGGTAATGTGCATAGCATTTCTTGGAAAATAGTCGTTTAATTGGCATATACTATCTATGACATAAAAAAATAATAGTTCATATCTTTAATATATGCGACACAATTTTTTTTATAGATACTAATAACGTGTATTCAAAGCATATTTTTATATGCTAGATAAAGTAATACATGCCAAGATATGAAGAATTGCTATAAGTAAAATCGATTTATGTTTTCTTGATGATCGTTTGTCCATTGAAGATAAAGACAACAAATGGATACCCGTATTATCTGTAGGAAGTGCAATAGGAACGTTCAACTAGAGTATAGCTACAGCCAGAAATCTGCGAATACATTACGGTATGCCATGAGTGGCTCTGGCGTGAAAGATATTGATCATGTTTTAAAACATAGATCAATAAATATACCTATGACTATTGAATATACTTAGTCGTTCAATATTGTTTCTAATCATGCAATAAGCAAGCGATTCATACTCAGGTTAACGCTTAATTCTCAGCCCTTAATCTGCTCAAGCTGGTGATTGGGAAGAAAAAGCAAAACGATCATATCGATTGCGAGCTGTAAGCCTGATCTGCCCAACCAGCAACTGATGTGCAAAGTTTTTAAGAGGTTAGCAATGCCCATGAATAATAAAAAATCCATTGGCATATATGAGGAACTCATTAACTATGGTGCTATCGCTTCATTAGGGTGTCCAGAATATTGAACTATAATAGGTATTTTATCGATTGCGAGCTGAAAGCCTCACCTGTCCAAGCAACACCTGATGTGCAGAGTTGTTGAGAGGTTAGGAATGCTCATGGATGATAGAAAAGTCATGGGCGTATATGAGGAACTCAGTAGCTATGATGCTATCGCTGCATGAAAGTGTCCAGATATTGGACTATAACAGGTATTTTTATGTCGTTAATATTCACAGTATACTGTTGCGGAACTGGTTCCAATCGTTATAGCAATGATATTGTTTCCCAACTTTGTCGTGAAACAAGCTCACAAAATATGATAAACGACGGACCTGGTGGGGGAGGGCCTGATAGTAATTCAGGGCGTATTATGACTCTAGCTGGACTAATAGGCGGCCGTGGTGTTGATAACAACGTCGCTAAAACTATAGATGAAGTAAAGAAAAAATATACCACTGGTCTCATTACGTTAAACATGTGCGGATGGAGTCGCGGTGCAATGACATGTTTTAAAATTGCCAATGCACTTTATAGGAATAGTGAAATGGGAAGAATTAAATGCAATATATTTGCCATTGATCCTGTTCCAGGGGCTACTGCTTTTAATAATCACATGTGGAAAGAAATCAATTACACACCAAATATAGGCATATCTGCTATTATTTTTGCCCAACACGAACGGCGCAGCTTATTTGAACCTTATTATCCTCAGATTACAGGACCTTTCACGGATGTGGATATTATGCCAGGAACTCATTCTGCGATTGTTAAACCTAAGCCAAAAGCAAAGGATGCAGCCCTAATTGTAAAGGATATGGCAAAAAGATTTTTGACCGCTAGAGGAACTGTATTTAAAATCAGCGATTTGCTTTACGATAATGATATTTTAGAAATGTATGCAACTATTTCTCAGCAATTTAATAACTACGCAAAACTTACTTCTTTGGATAAAAGCATCTTAAAAAAACAGCTTACCGCGGAAAGGGCTATTCGAAATAAAGATAGGGAAATTGTGGCAAAGTTTTCACAGAAACGTACTGGATTTTTTATCAACGCGCATCATAGAGAAGCATTCTATAAGAATTTTCCCTGTATTGTAAATGAAGTTGAGAAATCTATCTTGATAGCATTTCGACAAACAAGCCATAATATTTGGATGACTGAACTTGGCATAATGGAGAGAAGGTTACCTAAAACATTCAAGTTAACTATTTCTTATATGCTTCTTTGTCAGCACCATCATTGAGGGTGAAGGTTCATAAGAGTTTATATGTACTAGCTCAGACTTGATCTGACAGCTACCCGTTTTTTACCGGTGTCTGTCAGATTAGATTTGAGCTAAATTCTTCTGTACTAGCTCAGACGAGACCTGACAGTTACCGATTTTCAAGAAGGTGTCTGTCAAGTCAGGTCCGAACTTCTACAATTGATGGGTTCCTACCCCATGACCAATATCAGCTAGCAAGTCAGTACTCAAAGTTTAACTTTATAGCATGCTTACTAGCAGTACTCCGTAGTTGTAGTAGCTAGGTAGTTACACCGTATGGGTTACACTGCTTTTAAACGCAACTCTTTAGGCACAGTAAAAATAATATTCTCTTTCTTACCTTCTAATTCATTTATTTCTTCAGCACCTAAGCACTGTAAATGATCAATCACGCCTTTTACCAATGATTCAGGTGCTGATGCACCAGCAGTCACACCTATAGCAGACTTACCCTCGAGCCATTTTTCATCAATGTGGCCTGAGTTATCCACAAGATAAGCTTCTGTGCCCTCTCGCTCTGCCAGCTCTTTTAACCGATTAGAATTTGAGCTATTTACTGAGCCAACTACCAACACCAAGTCACACTCACTAGCGAGTAGTCGTACAGCATCCTGACGATTTTGAGTTGCATAACAAATATCGTCTTTTCGAGGGCCTTGGATCTCAGGAAATACTCGCCTGAGTGCATCAATCACTTTAGCAGTATCATCCATAGAGAGAGTCGTCTGGGTAACGTAAGACAGCTTCTTAGGGTTATTTACTTTGAGTTTTAGGACATCCTCTTCATTCTCGATTAGATACATCTGACCACCTTTTGAATCATCATACTGACCTAATGTACCGATGACTTCAGGGTGACCTTGATGACCAATCAGAACACACTCCCGTCCTTCAGCAGAATACTTAATTACTTCTAGATGTACTTTTTTAACTAAAGGGCAGGAGGCATCAAATACTTTCAAACAACGACGTTCAGCTTCTCTTTCCACTGCTTTTGAAACACCATGAGCGCTGAAGATAACCACTTTATCATCCGGAACTTCATCCAGCTCATTAACAAAAACAGCCCCTCGCTTTCTAAGGGTGTCCACGACAAACTTATTATGCACCACTTCATGACGCACATAGATTGGTGGTCCCAACACATCTAAAGCACGATTAACAATTTCAATTGCTCTATCGACACCTGCACAAAAACCTCTTGGATTAGCTAGCTTTATTTTCATTGCTTACTCTACCGATAAAAAGTCTACAAACTAAGCAGAGTAGACTCTTAATAACTCAAGCTACCTCAACATAATTAAATATAGATGAGGGAAAAAGGGATTAGGATTAGGATTAGGCAACATCCAGTATCTGCACGCTGAACTCTAGTCGCTTACCTGCAAGCGGGTGATTAAAGTCTACCTCAACAGTGCGATCATTAATGGCTCGTATTATACCGGGCAGCTCTGTGTTTGATGCATCAGAGAACGAAACCACTAAACCTTCTACAAGATCCACATCCATCTGAAATGCTGACCGTGGCATCGTTTGGATATTGGTAGGGTTTGGCATACCAAATGCATTTTCTGGGGTAATAACAGCCTTTTTTTCATCACCTGCTGAAAGCCCGATCAAAATGGACTCAAATCCCGCCGGAAAATTACCATCGCCTATCGAAAGCAATGCCGGTGATCCCTTTGATGTAGTGTCTACCACCTCACCGGTTTCAAGTTTAAGGGTAAAGTGAAGCTTGACTTTACTTCCTTGCGTTATAGGTTGTTGAGACATACTACACTTTCCTGTTATACCCTGCGGGTTAAAAACATATCCAGAATCAATAATCCAGCCCCTAATGTAATAGCGCTATCCGCTAAGTTGAATGCTGGGAAGTAGTAACGTTGATAATGCAGTAATATAAAGTCCACCACATGCCCATGAGCCATACGATCATATAGATTGCCTAGCGCCCCACCAAGAATTAATGCCAGCGAACACGCCTGCAATGTTTCATAAGGCTTTAAGCGTCGCAACCAGCTCACTAGCACTACACTGACAACAACTGCCACTACACTGAGAAACCATCGCTGCCAACCCGAACCCTCACTTAGAAGACTAAATGCAGCCCCGGTATTATAGGCGAGAGTAAAAGAAAAAAAGGGCAATAGATGAACCTGTTCATAAAGATGAATAGCCTGAACAACAGCCCACTTTGATGCTTGATCAAGCACTATTACTAATCCACTTAACCAAAGCCAGTACAACATGCCTGATTTTTTACTCTTCATACATTGAGTTACCCTTTACTCACACCTATCAAAAATAAACACCGTAGGTGAACGCTGCTGAGCATTTTAAAGTGTATAAGTACATATATACTCACACTGTTTGCTAACAAGTCACACCCCATCTTTTAATATTTTTATTACGCTTAATACCCATCTTTTCTAACGAGGCTATTGTGCGAATCACCTGAATACCAACACTGCGTTAGAAAACAGGATTGGTATAATTCAATTCATCAGGCAAATGCTCGTTGCTCACCTTTCCCTTGGATATTTTCAACGCAACGTCCACAAAGGGCTGGATAATGTCTATCACTGCCAATATCTTTCCTGCGATGCCAGCACCGAGGACATTTTTCATTAGTTGATTTGGTAACAGAGACACTCAATCCCTTAATTTCTGTTTCAACGGCATCTACCGTTTTTGTCATATCCTTCACATAGGCGCCAGAAGTAATCAGCACAAACCGTAGTTCGTCTTCTAGTTTCAGCAGCTGCTGTTTTAAACCCTCTTCTGCATACAACGTAACATTTGCCTCAAGCGCTGAACCAATAACACCCTTACTGCGAGCATCCTCCATAGCTTTGTTTACGGCTGTTTTAACCGCCATGATCTGATCCCAGAACGCAACACTAAAAATATCATCCTGTAAGGGCTGTAAGTCGTTATACCAGGTTTCTAAAAATACCGACTGGCTACGTTGGCCGGGCATAGATTGCCATAGCTCATCAGCAGTGAAGCTAAGCACAGGCGAAATCCAACGAATAAATGCTTCAAGAATATGATACATTGCCGTTTGACAACTACGACGAGCCACGCTGTTTTCTTGCGTTGTATATTGTCGATCCTTGATGATATCAAGATAAAAAGAACCCATATCTAAAGCGCAGAAATTATGCACTTTCTGATACACACTCAAGAAATTATAACGGTCATAAGAAGCAATAAGCTCTTCCTGTAATCGATAGGCACGATCAACCGCCCAGCGATCTAATGATAACATATCATCCCACTTTACCCTATCAACGGAAGGGGTATAGCCATTAAGATTTGACAGCAAGAAGCGAGCTGTATTTCTTATGCGACGATAACTGTCTGCTGTGTATTTTAAGATATCATTAGAAACCGTCAGCTCGCTGCTATAATCAGTAGCAGCAACCCAAAGTCGTAAAACATCAGCGCCTAAGCTATCAAATATTTTCTGAGGCGCAATAATATTGCCTAAAGACTTCGACATTTTATGACCTTGTGCATCCACTACAAAACCGTGGGTCAGCAAATGTTTATATGGCGGGGTACCATTGATAGCCATGCTGGTTTTCAACGATGATTGAAACCAGCCCCGGTGCTGATCAGACCCCTCAACATAAATATCGGCGGGGTATTGTAGTTCTTCCCTACGCTCAATTACAGAGTAATGGGTTACGCCAGAATCGAACCAAACATCAAGCGTATCGGTTACCTTTATATAGCTTTTGGCATCTTCAGCACTTAGCATTTCTGCAGTGTCTAGATCAAACCAAGCATCAATACCTTGTTTTTCAATTTTATTAGCAACTTTTTCAATCAGCGTGCTGGTATCAGGATGAAGCTCTTCGGTTTCTTTATGGATGAACAAGGTTATAGGCACACCCCACGTCCGTTGACGAGATATACACCAATCAGGGCTTTGATCTAACATGGACTCCATGCGTTTACGACCCCAGTCCGGGGTAAATTTAACACCGTCAAGGGAGGACATCGCTTGATCTAGCAGGTGTTTTTTACCCATAGATATAAACCACTGCGGTGTTGCACGGAAAATCAACGGTGTTTTTGTTCGCCAACAATGAGGATAGCTATGAATTAGTTTATCTTGCGCGATGAGGCGCCCACGCTCTTCTAGAATTGCAACTACTTTTGGATCTACTTTATAAACATGCTCACCGGCAAAAAACTTAACATGGTTGCGGTAAACACCATTATCATTTAGATAGTTCAGCGTACTAATGCCATGAGCGCGGCCTACATTAAAGTCATCAACACCATGATCCGGTGCCGTATGGACACAACCTGTGCCTGCATCAACAGTAACATGATCAGCGATAATTAGTGGCAGTATCCGTTCATAAAACGGATGCGCAACGGTTTGCCCTTGAATGGCTGAACCTTTAGCATGGGCAATAACCTGATATTGCTCTATACCATAACGGCTCATTGCACCTTCAAGCAAAGCTTCTGCCAGCACCAGACGAGCAGGATTGCCATTTACCTGACATTGAACTAATGCATAGTCTACATCTTCAGCAATAGATACAGCCTGAGACGAAGGCAAGGTCCATGGTGTTGTGGTCCAAATAACAACAGCAACTTCACCTTCACCTTGTTTCTGATCATCATCAAAACAAAACTTGCTTAGAAAGGATGGCTGATCAATCACAGCATAACGCACATCAATCTGTGTAGATGTTTTATCATGGTATTCCACCTCTGCCTCTGCTAAAGCAGAGCCGCCTACAACACTCCAGTAAACTGGCTTGTAACCTTTTATTAAGTGGCCATTCTCAGCAATTTTCCCCAGTGCACGAACAATATCCGCTTCGGTTTGGAAATCCATGGTTAGGTAGGGTTTATTCCAACTACCAAAAACCCCCATTCGCTTAAAGTCTTTTTTCTGACCTTCGATCTGCTTGATCGCATAGTCACGGCACTGCTGACGAAAGGTTTTGAAGTCGACTTTATTACCCGCCTTACCAATCATACCTTCTACTTTGTGTTCAATAGGTAGACCGTGACAGTCCCAGCCTGGAATATAAGGTGCATCAAAACCAGACAACCGCTTGGATTTAACAATGATATCTTTAATAATTTTATTAACCGCATGGCCTAAGTGAATATCGCCGTTGGCATAGGGAGGGCCATCATGCAGAATAAATTTTTCCCGCCCTTTGCTTATTTTTTCAATTTCTTCATAGAGATTCATGTCATACCAGCGCTTAAGCATCTCTGGTTCACGCTTAGCCAGATTGCCGCGCATAGGAAAATTAGTATACGGCAGGTTTAATGTATCTTTGTAATCGGACATTGTTGCTTACCTGAATCTCTTCATATTATTCAGCATGATTAAGTTAAGGCCTGTTAACGTTTCGATCAGACTCGGTTTGCCAGCATAACTTCTGACAGTTTCTGGGTATGCTTAATATCAATAGCAATCGCATCAGAAAGAGCAGCTAATGAATCAAATTTTCTTTCATCCCTAAGCTTTTTAATAAACTCAACCCGTATATTATGGCCATACACATTCTCGTCAAAATCCAGCAAATGCACTTCTAATAAAGGTTCTTTGGCTGATACAGTCGGCTTGCAACCCATATTAGCAACGCCTAAATAACAGCAGCCTTTTACATACACACGTACTGAAAACACGCCTTTAATGGCCACTTTTCGCGAACCTATGCGGATGTTAGCTGTAGGGAATCCCAGTTTACGCCCAAGCTGCTTCCCTTTGACTACACGGCCAATCATTGTCAATGGATGCCCTAATAACTGGTTCGCTTGCTCTAGCTGATTTGATGCCAATGCTTCTCGAATTCTAGTACTGCTAATGCGCTCAGAACCCATAACCACAGCTTGAGTATCACAAACTTCAAAACCACATTGCTTACCCCTAGCCATCAACTGAGGAAAGTCGCCAGCACGCCCACAACCAAAACGGAAGTCATCACCAACAATCAAGTAGTGTATACCAAGACCCTGAACCAGAACCCGTTGAATAAATTCATTGGCATGAATGCTACTTAATCGCTTACCAAAAGGAAGGCACAGCAATTGGTCAACCTGACAACCTGCCAGTAAAAACAGTTTTTCCCTAAGGCTGGAAAGCCTTGCGGGCGCCTGAGCGGTATCAAAATATTCTCTTGGTAAAGGCTCAAAGGTAATCACACATGTCTTTTCTTTGAGCTGCTGAGCTTTCTGATGCAATGCTGCAATGATCGTTTTATGGCCAATATGCACACCATCAAAATTACCAATGGTGGCAACACACCCTCGATGCTCTTGCTTTATGTTATGCAATCCACGGATCAGCTGCATTTAACGTCCTAGTTTGTGGTTGGCAAAAGCACGATTATATCGTAGCTAAGATAAAGGGGGTATAGTAGATGCGCTAAGTTTGCAAGGCTCACAATAACCCTTAACGGCGAAGATCCTTTAGTCTTAGGCCACTTATTAATAATACCCCCCCATAAACAGCTATGCCTGCTAAAACCAAAATAGCCATGTGAGTAACTCGAGTTAACATAGGCGATTGAAGCCAAAATGGCTGATCACCTTTTAAAAAAATCAGCACAGCTGCCATGGCGATATTGGCCAGAACAACCTGCAATAAAAAGCGTAGCCAGCCCTTTTCAGGTTTTAGCACGCTCTTTTGCTTAAGCCCCCAAAACAGCATTCCCGCATTCATAAAAGCAGATAATGTTGTCGCCAATGCCAGCCCTGCATGCTGAAGAGGAAAGATCAGAAGTAAATTAAAAATCATATTGGCCACCATGGCTTTAATGGCAATACGAATCGGCGTTTTAATATCCTGCCGGGCAAAGTAGCCAGGTGCTAATACCTTTATCAGCATAAAAGCCACCAGCCCCAATGCATAAGCCCGTAAACTCAATGACGCCATAAGTACATCTCTATCCGTCATCTCTCCATAATGGAACAATGTTGAAATTAAGGGTTTAGACAATATGAACAATGCAACGGTGGCAGGAACGGCTATCAAAAACACTAACCGAATCGCCCAATCAAGCGTTTGAGAAAACAGCGCGATTGACTCAGTCGCATGCTTGCGTGATAGTGCTGGCAAAATAACCGTAGCAATTGCAACACCAAATATACCCAATGGTAATTCAGTCAGCCGATCGGAATAATATAACCAAGACACACTGCCTGTGGGCAAAAAAGAAGCCAATATAGTATCCAACAGCAAGCTAATCTGGCTAACAGAAACAGCAAATAGTGCAGGTAACATTAATGTCATAATCCGACGCACGCCTTCATGCCTATGATTCCAGCGAGGTATGGGCAGCAACCTGATTTTGAGTAGAAAAGGAATTTGCAAAAGTAACTGAGACACTCCTGCGATGACGACCCCCCAAGCCAAAGCAATCGCTGGCTGATTAAACCAAGGGGTTAGATACAACGTTGCACCAATCAAGCTAAGATTCAACAAAACAGGTGTGAATGCAGGCACAGCAAAGCGGTTATAACTATTTAGCACAGAACCAGCCAAACCCGTCATAGAGATTAAAAATAGATAAGGAAAAGTAATTCTGAGCATTTCTCCCGCTAATGCCAACTTAGCGGGGTCTTCTTGGAATCCGGGTGCAAACACTCGAATGATCAAGGGTGCTGCCAACATGCAGAGCAGCGTAACCATCAAAAGAGTACCAGCCAAGGTGCCACTGACTTGGCTCACCAACTGCCGTACCTCAGTAAAAGACCTTTTGGTGCGGTATTCTGAAAGCACAGGAACAAACGCTTGAGAAAAGGAACCTTCTGCAAACAATCGGCGTAAAAAATTGGGAATTTTAAAGGCAACAAAAAAAGCATCAGCCGAAGCCGTTGAGCCAAAGTAACTAGCAATTACCACGTCTCTGACCAAGCCCAGTACACGGGAAATCATAGTCATCGAGCCAACTAGCAGGCTAGATTTTAATAACCCTTGTGATTTTTCCGGTATTTCAGGTGGAGAGGCTGCATTCATAAAAAGTCTCAGTCATGGCGTAACGTGTCTGTGCGAGGCTGTCTAAACCAAACCTTCCGAGATAGCAGGAGGTAAGCAAGAGTTCGGAGGCATGGTTGTGAAATATCCAAATTAATACTGGGTTAAATGGCCAGCTAATCATTGATGATAACAGGTATCAGCTGGATTATTCGATAATCAATTACGCATTAACAGGCCGCTATTTAAAAAGTCTCTGGCATGAATCATGATACGATCTTGATATAGATGAACGTGATGATACTGCGGTGACTCTGCTGATAATGCTGTTATCTTTTGCGAAGTAAAATCAAAAGGCGATTGATGCACCAAAGAAAAAGGACAAGAATAACTTATGCCTTGCCAATTACCTGAAACAGCGCGGTGTAGGTGGCCGAAAAAAAGGTGTCTAACAGTACTAGAATGACGCTGAATCACCTGCAAAAGATCATTACCATTTACCAGATTATCATCATCCATAAAGGGTAAGCCCACAGGAAAAGGCGGATGGTGCATGAATAGAAAAGCAGATTCAGAGATGCGTAATTGATTATCCAGCCATTCTAATTGCCATGGACAAAGATGGCCTGAGCGTTGGTTATCTCTATGGGTATCCAGCCCAATGAATCGTCCTGCTGGTGTTGAATGGCTGAACTGCACATAACCGTTGCTATTGGTCAGTTTTACACCAAAAACACGGCAGAATAAAGCCGTGATATCATGATTGCCCAATAACAACCAGGCAGGCATATCCAGAGCCAATAATGCCTTTTGCAATTGTTCATAAGCCAGCACCTCACCAGCGTGAGCTAAGTCACCGGTAACAATACAAGCTTGTGCCTCAGGGCAATGTAACTGAATATCCGCAATACAACGCTTAAGCCGCTCAAAAGGATCAATGCCATAGCAACGCTTACCTTGGGGAAGTAGCTGCGTATCACTAATATGAATAAAATTAAAAAGCATCGTATCTAGCATTCCAAACAAAAAGTTCAGTTGCAGTTATTATATTGCAGCAATTGTTCTGTTCGTACATAGTTAACTATGCCAGCAATATAGGTGATAGCCTGTTATTGCAACACCCTTAGTATCTCAACATCTAATAATATATAACCTTGAGCAGAATGAAACATGCGCCGGATTATCATGGGCCACCGTGGAGTACCCACCCTTGCGCCTGAAAACACTTTAGCCTCTTTTCGTATGGCTGACCAGTTGCGAATTCCTTGGGTCGAATGTGATGCTGAGGTCCTTGGCGATGGCACGGTAGTCATTTGCCATGACGCTGATTTAAAGCGATGTTCTAATCGTAGCGGTAAGCTAGCTAAACTGACTAAAGATGACCTAAAAACCATTGATGCGGGTAGCTGGTTCGATATTCAGTTTAAGGGTGAGCGCATACCCACGTTAGAAGAATTACTCTTATTTATTAACAAAAGCAGCCTGCGCCTTAATCTTGAAATAAAATCTTGTCCTAATAGTACACTAACCCATATGCTGCTTGACGGTGTAGTAACCGGCCTTAAACTACTTTGGAAAAAAGAACGGCCCCTGATCGTATCAAGCTTTAACCATGCCGTACTGGCAGAGTTTAAAAAACGCATGCCCGATATTCCTGTTGCCTGCCTGTTCGAGCGCAATAAACTCAGCAGCAACTGGCCTGAAATTATGGCACAAACAAATGCTTCCTATATTCACCCGAGCGTTAAAGGACTAAAGCAAGCCTCGGTTATTGAGGCAAAAAAGCGAGGCTACGGCATTAACGTCTGGACAGTTAATAATCTCAGTAAAGCCGTGGAGTTATTTGACTGGGGCGTTGATGGTATATGCACGGATATTCCTCAACACTTTCCTGAACATTGGCTTGATTATACTATTAATAATTGACAATTAAACGCCAACTAGGCATAGTCCCCACTTTTAAGCTGGTATACAGACTGGATGAACCCTCTTTTAACTCGGGACTCTTGTTAAATAGTAGCCATAATACCTCTCGCAGGGGCGCTATGCCTTCCTGTGATCAACAGAATGAAACCCTATTTTAAGGAGTATCACGGTGGCAAACTCACCTTCCGCCAAGAAACGTGCTCGTCAGGCAGAAAGCCGTCGTCAACACAATGCTAGTTTGCGCTCTATGGTTCGCACAGCTATCAAGAAAGTGGCACGTGCTATCGAGACCAAAGATCTGGAAAATGCTACTGCTGCACTTCAAGAAGCTGTTCCTGTTATTGACCGTATGGCCAACAAAGGCATTATTCATAAAAACAAAGCCGCTCGTCATAAAAGCCGCCTGAACGCTCAAGTAAAAGCATTGTCTGCATAACGGTCTTTCGCCCTTTCGGGCGAGACATATTTCTATTAGTGAAGCGCCTGAAAATAGCTAAAACCATGTGCTGATGGGACTATTGCATAAAATGTAGTAGCTTGGTAATCAATCACCATCCTGAGACAGCGGATTGTACACGAAATACTATAGCCGACACTGCCGCAACTGTGCGCCGTATTCACTGGCTCGCCGACTAACTTTTTTAGCAACTTTTTTTAGCCACGCCTTAGACTTCCAAGTGCCTCGACGGTAACCAGACCAACCTTCATGGTAATTTAAATACAGCTGATCTGCCCGCCACAATGATACGCCATTATTTTTATGGCTTTTATAGTTATACCACCCTATAAAATCAATTGCGTCACTGAAGTCATCTCTGCTTGTAAACCAGCTACCGCCCCACCCACCGGCTTCTTTTAAGTATTCATCCCAGACAGCATCTTGTGCTTGAGCATAGCCATAAGCAGATGAATTGCGAGGCAGCGGTATAAAAAGAAACCAAGGTCGCGGTGGCTGTGCATCATGTCTGAATGATGATTCTTGATACATCATTGCCATCATAATCTGTATAGGTGTCCCCCATTTTTTATAAGATTGTTTTGCAGCTCGATACCAGCTTGGCTTTTCCCTAAAAATACTGCATAAGTTATGAGGTTGTGAGGGACGCGTTGTATCAGAGGCGCAGCCACCTAACAACACGCTAATCAATATCAGCAGCAGATTACCTTTTAGTAGTGCCCTGGTCATTCAAATGCCCCAATGTGTTAAATGTTGCTGAAACTCTTCTTCAGACATGATTGTGATACCCAGTTTCTTTGCTTTAATTAATTTAGACCCTGCTTTTTCACCGGCTAAAACCATAGACGTTTTTACTGAGACAGAACCGGTTACTTTTGCTCCTAGCTGCAATAGTTTTGCTTTAGCCATATCTCGGGTCATGTTCTGGAGCGTGCCCGTTAACACCCAAACCTCTCCTTTCAATGGTTTTATCGTTAGGCTAGCAGAATTTGCATGATGCTCTGGCCACTGAACGCCTTGATTAATCAATGATGCAATGACTTCACGATTATGTGTCTGCCTAAAAAATGTTTCTATATGCGCAGCTACAATAGGCCCTATATCATCAACACATTGAAGCGCCTGTATATCAGCAGATATAATAGCATCAAGCGTATGATAGTGAGCGACCAAACTTCTTGCGGTGGCTTCACCGACTTCATAAATTCCTAGACCATAAATAAATCGCTCCAGTGTTGTTTTTTTACTGGCATCTAATGCGGCAATCAAGTTATTTGCTGACTTGACTCCCATACGTTCTAGTTGAGCAACTTGCTCTACACTTAAACGATAAAGGTCAGCTATAGTGCAGACTAATTCACGGTCAACTAGCTGCTCAATTAACTTATTGCCAAGGCCATCAACATTCAGCGCTTTACGGGAAGTAAAGTGCTTTATTGCCTCTTTTTTTTGGGCTGAACAGTACAGGCCGCCTGTGCACTTTGCAGCAGCTTCATTGGTATCACGCTCAATTTCAGAACTGCAAACAGGGCACTTTTGGGGTAGTTTAATTATTGCTGTCTTTTTAGGTCTGCGCGATAAAATGACACCGGTTATTTTGGGGATAACATCACCGGCACGATGAATAACTACCGTATCGCCCACTCTGATATCAAGGCGAGATATTTCATCCATGTTATGCAGTGTGGCATTACTTACGGTAACACCGCTAATAAAAACAGGCTCAAGCCTAGCTACTGGAGTGATAACACCAGTACGCCCTACTTGAAAATCAACACCCTTGAGAAGGGTCAAGGCCTCTTTAGCGGGAAACTTCCTAGCAATAGCCCATCGCGGTGCCCTAGTAACATAGCCTAATTGATTCTGCAGAGCGACTTCATTAACTTTATAAACAATACCATCAATATCATAGGGTAAATCTTGGCGTTTTTTTCCTAGTTGATCATAGTAATCTTCACAGCCCTTAAGACCCTTTACGACACGAATATCCTTATTTACTCTAAACCCCCAGTTACCTAACTGGCGGAGAATCTCGTCATGCTTATCTGCAAGGGTACCTTTCTCGACAAGGCCCACACCATAACAATACATAGTTAGCTTTCTACTTGCCGTTACTTTTGCATCTAACTGTCGAAGGCTACCAGCTGCAGCATTTCTTGGGTTAGCAAAAGGTTTTTTTCTTTGTGCTTGAGCAAGGTGATTAAGAGCCAGGAAATCCGCCTTGGGCATATAAACTTCTCCCCTGACTTCAAATTTCTTTGGCCAATCAGTGCCATTCAATTTAAGGGGAATAGAGGCTATGGTGCGGATATTTTGGGTAATATCTTCACCAATGGCACCATCACCGCGGGTAGCACCTCGAATCAACAACCCATCCTCATAGAAAAGATTAATGGCAATGCCATCTAGCTTGGGTTCACAGATGTAAGTTATTTCTTTCTTCTGCCCCAGACGATCTTGAACTCTGTGATTAAAGGCCGCCATATCATGTGGCGAAAAAGCATTATCCAGCGATAGCATTAGCTGTCCATGTTGTGCTGGCTGAAACGATTTTAAAGGTACCCCACCTACTCGCTGAGTCGGAGAGTCGAGTGTTATTTCATTCGGATGGGCATCTTCTAATGTTTTTAACCGCTGAAATAAGCGGTCGTATTCTCCATCCGGAATGTCTGGATCATCCAAAACATAATAGCGGTAGTTATGATAATGAAGCTGCTCTCGCAGCTGTAGAATTTCTTCTACCAAGCTTTTTGGCGTGGTGTTTGACATGGTTTTTATGGGAAAAAGTAAAAAGCATTCACTAAGAGGCTGTTCAATGCAACATTAAACAACCCTTGATAGCTAATAGATCGTTCACTTTTCAATATGCAATTTGTTGGCAGCCTTTATTGTTTTAGTTGCTGGCAGCTTACAGCAGGCGCTTGAACGCTGCTTAGTTAACGCCTTTACGCATTTTGAAATGCAACGACTATAACAGCAGAAAGAGTGCCAGGCATTCAACCTGACACGCGTCGAGCTAACTGTTTACGTTCATAATCAATGATTCGCTGGCGGCTGTGTTCTATAGTTTGTTGTGTTATTACGCTAAACTGTTCATCTTTTAGTTCGCCCCCCAAGTCTAAAGCCAGCTGTTTAGCCGTTTCAACCATTTGTGTAAATGCCTTTATCGGGTCTTCCGGGCCAGGTAAGCCCATAAAAAAGCTAACGGCAGGTGTTGTTGTATTGTCGATATTGTCAATGTTAAAAATACCAGGCTCAACACCATTTGCCATACTAAACTGAATTTTACCTGTACCATTATCATTGGCATAGCGGTGGAAAATAGACATATCGCCAAAGCGCATGCCTGAGTTCAATAAGGACTGAAGTAGCCTCGCTCCACCAAAGGGCTGGCTCCCTTTAGTAATCACATTAATCGCAATAACCTCTTTTGCAGGGGGGCGATCACTCAGTTTTTCAGTTGTGTTTGCGTTGGTATCAGCAACTGTCATCGTTCTTTTTTTGTGGTCACTGGTTTCATTAGAGAATCGTGGCGATGTGTTTTTACTTAGCGATTTAGATTCATTATCCAGTCCATGGAGCATATAGTCACCCTCTGTTTTTATTTTTGTATTTTTATTGAGTTGCGTTAGACCAGCCTTTTTATGTACTGAGGATGCCGTATTAATAGCTTTGTTTTGGGCCTTATTTTTTGACGTTTTCTTAGCAGATAGTTTTTCTTGCTCTTCAAGCATGGAATGATGATCCATGACATCAGAGTCTTCATGTTCTTCATCAAGATACGAAATAGAAAAATCGGGTTCGATCCGTCCATCCTTTGATAAAGATGAGTCTAAACTTGCATGGTGCTCAGTTGAACCGGGTTTTCTTGCACCGCCATTAGGTAATTCGCTACCAAATGTATCAATATCACCTTTGATCTCTTCTAACCCAAAGTGCAACTCAGTTGCTCGTTTTTTGGCCAGGCGCATACGATAGAAGCCGCCAATAAAGACAGCACCAATACAAATAACTCCAATCAGAATGAGTAAATCACGCAAACTCATATCCATGGCCTCTTATATACCCTCAAACGAACCCTAAGGTTTCACTTTATACTCATCACCTTTCAATGTGCGACGTTATGGTCTTCCTTCATTTGCCTTAGTCACTTATGGCTTATAAGTGATTGAGCTTTCTTGGTAGACGCTTCGTAGCATTTTGAAATCCAATAGGTATGTCTTTCTGCGTTAGTTCAGATATTTCACTGATATATTCCTAATATTCACCTGCACTTTACCTCTCACCGAGCTTGCCAGTACAGCATTTCCTCACCAAACGCATTAAAAGAGCAGATTCCTGTGCAATAACCGCGTTAGTATACTAAGACTGCTACCGTTTATTTTAACCTTACATATCAGAATTAAATAGTCTGCTAATGTAAAAGATTATAGTGCTGCCATAGCGGTTGCTTGTCCAATATCTACAGATACGGGGCGCGATACGCCAGGCTCATGCATGGTAACACCTACCAGCTGATTAGCTGCCTGCATTGCTATCTTATTGTGGGTAATATAAACAAACTGTACCTTTTCACTCATGGTGCTAACCATGTTTGCATAGCGCCCCACATTAGCATCGTCTAGCGGTGCATCGACTTCGTCAAGCATACAAAAAGGCGAAGGGTTTAACTGAAAGATAGCAAAAACCAATGCAATCGCCGTTAATGCTT
This sequence comes from Endozoicomonas sp. (ex Botrylloides leachii), assembly GCA_028728195.1. Taxonomy (GTDB): domain Bacteria; phylum Pseudomonadota; class Gammaproteobacteria; order Pseudomonadales; family Endozoicomonadaceae; genus Endonucleibacter. The sequence goes on along the minus strand of JAQYUY010000036.1, from coordinate 27,269 downwards.
TTTCACCACCTGACAATAAATGAATGGTACTATTTTTTTTACCCGGTGGCTGCGCCATAATGGCAACACCTGTATCCAACAAATCTTCCCCCGTCAGCTTCAAATGAGCTTGACCACCACCAAAGACCCGTGGAAATAATTCCTGTAACCCTGTATTTACTTTATCAAACGTCGTCTTAAACCGTTGTCGTGTTTCTCTGTCGATTTTTTTAATCGCATTTTCCAGCGTATTTAGTGCTGACTCCAAGTCTTCATTCTGTGCATCAAGGTAACGTTTACGTTCAGACTGCGTATTATATTCTTCAATAGCTGCAAGGTTGATAGCACCTAATCGTTCAATGCGTCCATGTAGACGCTCCAACTCCTGTTTCCAGATACTTTCCCTAGCATCCTCCGGCAAGTTTTCCAGTACAGTAGGCAAATCAAATTCGTCTTCCCTGAGCTGATCAGCTAATGCTGTACGGCGCACTTCCATCGCCTGCCAATCTATACGTAATTTTTCTAATTGTTCACGAAATCGCTCAGCTGTTTGCGCTGTTGATTGACGGATTTTTTCCGCATCACGGATTTTAAGTTCAACTTCTTCAAGAGCAATACGTGCTGACTGCATGGCGCTCTCTTCTTTCAGCCTGCGCGCCAGCAACTCTTCGAGTTGTTCCTGTAATTCCGATTCAGGCGAGTTAGCTTGAGACAAGGAGTCGGTTAGCATTTCGCGACGTTCTCTCAGATCAGTGGTTTGACGGCTTAAGCGCTCTATTGCATTTTTAATTGAATTGATTTGCGCTGAGATTGATTGCTGACGTAATGCCAGTTCATGTGTACGATTTTTGTCTATGCTGGATTGTTGTCTAAGGGTATCCAGCTCACTTCTAATAGCTTCTTTTTGTTGCTGTAGCTGTTCTTTAAGGTTGGTATCTTGCGCCATACTATCGAGTGCTTCCTGTAATCGAAGCCGTGACTCGCCGATAACTTTCTGTTCGGACTGATATTGCTCCTGACACTCTTTAATTTCGTGTTTTAAACGACTACGACGTACAGAAAACTGCTCAAGTTTGACCTGACTAGCACTCAAGTTAGCTTTCACTTCACCGTACTGTGCATTCAAATCGGTTAGTTGGCGTTGCAAGTTTTCCTTTTGTTTTTCGAGCGCCTCAAGGTTTTCATTAACTTGCAGTTGTAGCGCTTGTTCATCTGCTAGGCTTTGCTCAAGTTCTTCAATAGATTGTTCTAATTGCTCAAGTTCTTGCTGTTGTTCCAGTACCCCAGTGGGGTTATCAACAGAACGGTTCACTCGTACCCAACTGGCTGACAACCAAATACCTTCACGAGTAATGATAGACTCGCCTGCTTGTAGTTGTTCTCTAGCAGCCAATGCTTGTGCTAGTGTATCTGCAGCATAGATGCCGCATAGGAACGAGGCGCTCTCTATGCCTTGGTGTATTTTTTGAACCAATGGCGATAGTTGTTGCAAGTGGCTATTAGCCGGTGGGATGTTGTTGGCCGCTTCTAGCAATACCAGCGCCCCCTGTTCTAGGCTGTCTAATAAATCAGCAATAGAGCCTAGTTCATCAACGCAAATCGCCTGAAGAGAATCACCTAAGACTGTTTCAACCGCTGTTTCCCAGCCACTGTCTACTTTTAACTTTTCGACTAAACGGTGATTATTCTGCAAACTATGGGTTTCAATCCAATTCAATGTGCCCGTATCTTGACCAATAGCCGCCTGCTTCAATGCATCAAGTGATGCTTGTCGTCCCCGAGCAGTATTAAGCGCTGTCTTGTGTAAATCTAATTGTTGTTCAAGACGTTGGCGCTCTTCTCGTTTAGTGTCTATATCGTCAGCGCTTTCTTCTAAACGTATTTCCAATACTTCACGGCTCAGCTCTAGCTCGGTGAGTCGCTCAGCAAGACTTTGCATTTCCTGTTGATCGGTACCCCCGCCTAGTGCAAGCAGTTCTTCCTTCAAACGACCTTCGCGTTCAAGCATTCTGCCTAGTATTTGTTCGGCATGTTGTATTTTTGATTGCTCAACTTCCGCAATGCGACGAGGTTCATGGGATTGTTGGTTAAATTCATCCCACTGATTTTGCCATTTGTGCATCGCCTCTTCAGCGGCAGACAGACATTGGGCCGAAGTGGATGCTTGTGTCATTAGCTCCTCTAGCTCAGGCTCTAACTCAATCTGTTCCGCTTGAAGTATTTCCAACTGCTGTTGATCATCTGCTAGTTGTTCTCGAGCCTCTTGCCAGCTTTGTTCTACCTTAGTTAAATCATTATTCAACTCTTTAGCGCGTTCTTCTTGATGCCTGAGCATTTCTTCAATACGAGTGACTTCATTGCCTGTGCCATAGTATTTTGATTGCGTTTCATGAAAGGTATCACTTAGTTTCATTTGCAAGGCTCGATCCTGCTCGATTCCTGCAGCACTAGCTCGTTGCTCACTCATCGCCGCTTCGTACTGTAACTCAAGCTCACTAATGGTTTGCTGTTGGGCGCGGGCACTTTGATCTAGGGCTTGCCAACGTAAAGCTGATAGCTGAGCTTTTTTCAAACGCTCATCAGCGCGGTATTGTTTATATTTTTCTGCTGCTTGAGCCTGACGTTTCAAATGCTCTAACTGCCTGCCTAACTCCTCTCTTAGATCACTTAGGCGTTCAAGATTTTCATTGGTACGGCGAATTCGGTTTTCTGTATCGCGTCGGCGTTCTTTATATTTAGAAATACCCGCAGCTTCTTCAATAAAGACCCGCAGCTCTTCTGGTTTAGACTCAATAAGGTTGGAAATAATACCTTGGCTAATAATTGCATAGCTCCTAGGCCCTAAGCCGGTACCCAGGAAAATATCCATAATATCTCTACGGCGGCATTTATTACCATTTAGGTAATACGTATTTTTGGCATCAGATGTAAGGCTGCGTTTAATTGATATTTCACTATAAGCAGCATATTCACCGGTTACTTTACCTTCATTATTGTTAAATACCAGCTCAACTGATGCTTGAGCCGAAGGCTTACGATTATTGGAGCCTTTGAAAATAACATCAGTCATTGACTCACCACGCAGATGCTTTGCAGAAGACTCACCCATTACCCAGCGTACAGCATCAATGATATTGGATTTTCCGCAACCATTAGGTCCTACAACACCACACATATTGGATGGAAAGTGCACCGTGGTTGAATCTACAAATGATTTAAAACCAGCTAACTTTATGGATTTTAGACGCATTTTTTCCTTAAGCTCATTGCCTCGCTGGTAAACATATTGCTGCACCTACTACGTTAAACACTTACATGCAATCAAGCTGATATATTACTCACTATGCCACTGGCCTACGATCTCAGCTGGCTCACCGCCTTCATCCATGGCAGCCATTATTAGAGTTTACACAGGATTAAAGTAAATATAAAAGCGCTCTTTGGCATAATCTACTGCTATTAAAAAAACCGCGAATAGTCTGCTAGCTATCTGGAGCAATTGACGTTTGTAATTTTCTTAGGCGAAGACTAAGATCCTTTTCCGTTTGAGGGCCATACAACGTATCAAGTAGCTTTCCATCTGCATTAATAATGTAGGTAGCTGGCAACGAAGTGGGGTTCTTTGCGTTAATAGTGGGCAGAGGGTTTTCCTCAATAACAGGAAACTTGATATTTAGGTCTTTAATTTTTTTGAGTAGCAACTGCCCTTGACTACCGTCAAAATCATAACCGATAACCCGTATATCGCCCTTTTCCCTTAGATGATTTAGCTCTGGAATTTTTTTTCGGCAAGCAGGACACCAGTCCGCCCAGATATTCAAAATTAACCAACGCCCTTGACTATCTTTTAAATTAATATGACCACCATTAACAGCAGTAAAATCTGGCTTTTGACAACCTCCTAGCAGCACAACAATGAACATCACTGATCTTGTTAATAAGGTTACTCGGCTCAATGGTTTAACCTCAACTATAACTGTATTTCATTCTTTTAAAACATTAATATAGTCGCATATTCAAAAAATCTGAATATTTAATAGTCAATAGCGGATACATTTTTATTTTATTCAAAATAATTGAGTATATCGATATGATAAAGAGGAATTGAAGATTACAACTCGCCTTTTAGTTAATTAGTAATACATAGCGTTGGTATAGCAGATTAAAATTTCATCTCTGTGCTGATGAGTAACATCGTATCGTTATTGCCTTGAATATTTCCATAATCTTCTATTCTGAGTATATTCATATTTATGCTGCCTAAAAAGTCGACTGTCCATCCTAACGATAATTCGTATTCAAGGTGTCGGCCTTGCGGCTCTAAATCAATGCTATAACGATTAAATGACGGCCCAGAGCCGCTGAAACCTGTAGGTAAATCAAGCGTTGCGGTGCCCTTGGTTAATCGAAGGGGCTGGCTTAGTGTTAAACTATATTGCAATGATTCATTTAGGTCACTCAGTAAGCCGAAACTAAAACTGTTACCCGTGAAACTTTTACTGCCTTGAAATAAACCACTCTCTTGATCTGTTTTTGTGTGTGAGTGCATGTAGCTAAAGAGTAGATGTGCATTATTGATTTGATAATGCATGTTAAGTCCTGTAATCACACTTTCACTGCCCTCACTAAATTGCCATATGCCAGATCCACTGCTGCCTAATAATGAATTATCTTCTATCAAAGAGCCTACTTGAAACGTTGCTGCAAGTTTACGGCCTGCTAAATCCTTATAAATTGGACTATTTATCTGCATAATCATTGACATTGTATCTAAAGCAGAAGGCTCATTAGACAGTGTTTTAACAGACTGGCTCTGAAAAAAACCTGATTCTATGGTGTAACCACCACTTAAAGGCAGACGATACTTTACCCCTTTTGCTTTTTGATTAAATAAGCTGTACGGGCTATGAAAAGCATTACTTATAGAAATGCTTGAACGTTCTGATTCATTGATGGTGTTCATGGTGAAATCTGATTTAGGGTTAAACTCTGTTGTTATTTCTAGCTGACTTTGATCGGTGCCGTTAAAACGAAGACGATACTGGGTTATTACTAAGCTGTTATGAGGATACATTCTATTAATTTTTTGGGTTAGTCGTAATGCTCCGCCAGCGGCGATTAAGCTATTTGATGCAGGTTTTAAACTCCGGTTGAGGTACTCCATAGAATTAACCTTTACCTTTTGCTCAGATGCTAAATCTAATAAAGCCGTTCCTTGGTACATAAAACCAGCTTGATCATAAGAGTCCATTGCAGCAATATTTACACTAGATAAAACATTGGCAAGCTTTTGTCCCATTGTAGGTGAAAGGCTAAGTTTACTCTCTTGCAAGTTATAGTACTGCCCAGTTAGCGTGGCAATTTGTGCCTGACCAATCAAACTGGTTGCCGCATCAAGATTTAGTAAACCTCGGCCATATATCGCATCCATGCCAACATCGCCAATATCTGTTGCTGTGACGAGAATGCGATTGACTGCTGCTTTGCTCAAACACTGACTTGGATTAAAAGATGCGCTGTTTTCGTTACAAATAGCAGTCTGCGGGTCAGAATCAGGGAGCTTAAGGCTGGGAAAGGCCGACATTACAAAAGCAACGGCGCCGCTGACAACCGGTGTTGCCATTGATGTCCCTGTTTGCCTGCCATATTTATTATTAGGCACAGTTGAGTAAATACTGGTACCCGGTGCAGCAAGACAAAATGCCTGAGCATCACCACAGGCATGCGAAGTTGATAGACTTTGATCATTGGCAATATTAACTACGGCTAACCATTGTTTATTAAGGTGTTGTGACAAATCCGTGTTTTCATAGATAAGAGGCGCAAGCGCATGAACGCCCGGTTGGGTAGTTTCAATAACATTATTGCCCGCCCCAAATTTATGATTACCCGCAGCAACTACAGCAACCAGCCCTTGCTCAAAGGCGGATGCTGCATTGTCATACGATCCAGAGCCTTCGGCACCAAACATAAGATAGGCGCTGCTTTTTAGAAATGAACGACTATAATCAGGATTGGCACCCAACGCATCCGTTGCAACCATGGTTCTTACTTCTTCACCTCCTTCTATATGAGGCAACCCATAGCTCATATTGGCAATATTCGCGCCACTGGATGCGGCCCACGCTAAAAGCGTTGACGTATCTGGACTTTGTGATGGTTGACAGCTTTCAGAAAAATTAGCACAGCCGGAAAGAATGCGAGCGTTATAGGCAATGCCGTGCATGCCATTTCCATCTTTCTCTGCTGCAGCAATGCCGGCTACATGACTGCCATGGCCTGAAACGTCATAATTACCGTAATGTATGCCACAGGGCCCAGTACAATCTGTGATAGCATTGTCGTTTAAGTCTGAATGCGTAATATCTACACCGGTGTCAATGATAGCAATTGTGATGCCTTCACCCGCATAACCAACGCCAAACTGAGCACTAAGAGTAGATGCATTAGATAGCGCTCGATCTAACCCTATCATGTCAAAAGCCGTAGCATTGGACAGATATTCACTTGTTCGATAAACCTCTGGACTTATTGGTTCAAAGTCTGGATTATCGGTACCTGATCCATCTGTATCTGATCCATCTGTACCCGATCCATCTGTATCTGATCCATCTGTACCCGATCCATCTGTATCCGATCCATCTGTATCCGATCCATCTGTATCCGATCCATCTGTACCCGATCCATCTGTACCCGATCCATCTGTACCCGATCCATCTGTACCCGATTCATCTGTATCCGATCCATCTGTATCCGATCCATCTGTATCCGATCCATCTGTATCAGTATTATCTCCAGCAGATTCCACGCTGACAGTCTCATTAATACTGTCGATATTTGCTCTAGGCGCAAATAGGGCGGCTGTAATGCCAGCACCACTTAACACCAGCGCCCCTAGACCAAAGCTTGGGCTAAATAGCAGTGATCCTGGAAGGCTTCCTACAAAGTAAGCAGGAGATCTATTGTTATCTCTCCAAGTCAACCGGTAATTATTAGAGTTGTCATCAATAAGAAATGGAAAGGAAGGGAGTACATTAGGTGCTAAACAGGCTGTTAGTGACTTCTCATAAAACGAATAGGCACATAAACCTTTAGCTAATGAACTCGCTGTTAGATCACTATCTGCCCTAATTGATGTTGTCATAGATAGAAGGGTTAGCAGACATAGCTGCGAGAAACGAGAAGTCGGAGCCAGAAAAAACTTCTGATAATTCGGATAAACCAAAACATTATGCCTGCGATATCTAAATATGTAACTTAGAATCGGCTGACATAATGCGTAATTTACTTATACCGTATTTATCCGGATAATTTCAGGTTCGATAGGGAAATAGTGTCAATAAGATTGCTATCGTAGATCAGTTCTAGTTGCATTAACATGGCCCACTAACAAACAAAAAACGGCATTCTAAACAAGACTACCACTATAAGTATAATTTATTGGTAAACCACTTTATTTTAATAAAAATCAAGAATAAAATTCAAAAACCAAAAAATAAAACATACTATGCAAAGCAGCTTGTAACCATTTTATGCATGACGTTGTACTCTTCAAAAAACCAGTAAGTTAAAAAATAATTGGCCATAAAATGGCGAGTAGCTTGATTAGCTGAAGTAATAGTTCGGTAGGTCATTAAGACACGGTTAACGGAGAATGTACTGTATGAGAAAAAATAAATTAGCAGTCGACGTTACACAGCAAATAGGGCTAACTCAAATTGAGCAAGGGATTCGTCGCCATTTAGAGCAATCTCTAGACCTAGAAGAACACGAAGCATGGCCTGGTGAATATTGGGAAGCATTAAGTCTTTTTACGCGGGATATCACGCTAGAAAAAACAAGAAAAACTCGTAAACAAGACAGTGAAAATAAAGCACGCTGTGTTCATTATCTATCCATGGAATTTCTTGTCGGCCGTTTGCTTGGCAATAATCTACATAATCTTGGCATTTATAAACAAGCTGAAACGGTATTAGATAAAAAGGGAGTGCATTTAGCAGACGTTCTTGAACATGAATCAGACCCGAGTTTAGGTAATGGGGGCCTTGGACGCTTAGCTGCCTGCTTTTTGGATTCATTAACAACTTTTGATCTACCTGCTTTTGGTTATGGCATCAACTATCGTTTTGGTTTATTTAAACAAAGTTTTACGGAAGGTAAACAGGTAGAAAGCCCTGATGTTTGGCGAGAGCATGGCTACCCATTAGGCATTGCTCGCCCAAAGCTGAAGCAGACAGTTAAGTTGTATGGCATAGTATCTGAGCAAAACGGTAAGCCTCTATGGACAGATGCTGTTGAAGTGGAAGGTATCCCGTGGGATTTGCCTATTACTGGATATAATACTGATCGAGTAAATACGTTAAGGTTATGGGAAGGTCGTGCTACAGGTGGTTTTGATCTAACCAGCTTTGATGCGGGCCGCTATCAGGATTCTCGGTCGCGTGAGGTGGAGTCAGAAACGATTAATCAAGTGCTTTACCCTAATGATAATCATTATAAAGGAAAAGTACTGAGGCTTATTCAGCAATACTTTTTTGTTGCCTGCTCGCTTGCAGATTTAATTAATCGGTATAAACGGGATAATGGTGACTGGAGTCTATTTGCAGAAAAAGTTGCTATCCAGCTCAATGATACGCATCCTGCTATTGCTGTGCCTGAACTGATGCGTATTTTACTGGACGAAGAAAATTTTACTTTTAACGAAGCACTTGAACTTTGTCGCAAGGTGTTTAGTTATACGAATCACACTTTACTGCCAGAAGCATTAGAGAAATGGCCAGAAGGGATGATAACTCAGGTGCTTCCTCGACATATTCAGATCATCCACTTGATCAATTATCACTTTTTACACAACGAGGTGGAGCATAAGTGGCCTGGCGAGCATCAAATCAAACGACGGTTATCAATTATTGAAGAACCTGAGCACCCAGGTGATGAGAAAATGGTGCGTATGGCCTATCTTTCAGTAATTGGCAGTCATAGCGTCAATGGCGTCGCAGCACTTCACTCTCGATTAGTGAAGGAGCAATTATTTCCTGAATTTCACAAACTGTGGCCTAAAAAAATTATTAATGTTACTAATGGTGTCACTCCAAGGCGCTGGCTGGCTTACTGTAATCCAGCATTAGCAAACCTGCTAGACAATACCATCACAGGTGATTGGCGTAGAGAACTGCACCGACTAGAACAATTAAAATCTTTTGCTGATAACCCTGAATTTCAGCAACGCTTTGCCGAAATTAAACGACAAAATAAAATTCAATTAGCGAAAGTTATTAATGACCTATGTGGCATAGACGTAAATCCTGATGCGCTATTTGATGTTCAAATAAAACGGCTTCACGAGTATAAACGACAGCAATTAAATCTGCTTCATATCATGGTGTTGTATCAACGCTTATTAAAAGACCCTGAACTTGATGTACCTCAGAAAGTCTTTATTTTTGGCGCAAAAGCTGCACCGGGTTATAAAGTAGCAAAAACTATCATCCATGCCATTAATAACCTAGCAGAATGCGTTAATAATGACCCACGTATTCACGACAAAATAAAAATTGTCTTTCTACCTAACTACCGAGTGAGTTTGGCAGAAAAAATTATTCCTGCAGCGGATGTATCTGAACAAATATCTACTGCAGGCTTTGAGGCTTCCGGTACAGGCAATATGAAGCTGGCCCTCAATGGTGCATTGACTATTGGTACGCTTGATGGTGCCAACGCCGAGATTGCTGAAGAAGTAGGGGATGAGAATATCTTTATTTTTGGTTTGACTGTAGATGAAGTGGAGGATCTTCGCTACCGAGGTTATAGCCCGCAAACTATTTATCAACATGATGAAGAATTAAAAGAAGCCATTGACTGGCTTGCTTCTGATGATCTATGCCCTGAAGAGCCTAATGTCTTTGCTCCTCTGGTTGAGTCTTTGTTAGATCGAGGCGATTATTTTCTGACGCTGAAAGACTTTTCTGCCTATAGCAAAGCGCATGAACAATTAATTAATGCTTGGAAGCACCCTGAACGCTGGTGGAAAATGGCAATTATAAATACGGCGTCGATGGGTAAGTTTTCTTCAGACCGGTCAGTCTCAGATTACGCTAAGAGAATTTGGCGCATGGCGTAAGGATAATGAAAGCTTACCCATCATTTTATACGTGTTTGAGCTGAGCTCAATTGTTACCTTATAGCACTTGATATCCAATGCACTAGGAGTTATTGCCGCCAAAGATAAACAGCCTGTTTCCATGGACATTCATAAACTCTGATGTAGTGTTTCTGATCATTTTTAATAGTGATCTGGTAACGTAAGTGGTTACTTGTTGGTATGCTAGTGACGAAAACTGTTGCTGAAACTGTTACTAATATTGGTTTAGAGTTAATGATTTGGCTATTGTTCAACACGGTATCAAAGACGGACGTGATGACCTTTGATTCAAGATTAAAGGAAAAATGATCTTTAAATGACAAGCGGTAGGTTTGTTTATCCTCTGGAATATTACCCACTACCGCTTCGGTCGTACAGCTACTTAAATCAATATAACCAGAAGGAGGGCTATTATCTCTTAACGCTTTTTCTAGTGCGTTGTGGCTGGTAATTCTTTCACTAGCTAGCGTAAGAGACGACATGATGACGGCCGATGCTAACAGTAACAAATTTATTATCAACGCTCCGGTATTTTTCATCAGCATGAATCCTTTTTACCTATCCATACTATCAGCCAAACATGGGTAGATCCTAGGAGTTGTTGCTATTTACGTTCCATCTTATACCTTACAAACAATGATATTAGGGTCTGTTATCAATAAGTGCATAATTAAATGCTACATATCACGTAAGCATTATTTTTCCCTTCGCCTGCCATAGACCCAATAACTGCTGACCTTTTCCTGTTAAATACAGCAACTTCCTCAAGATACATATGGTTATGCTTGTAACTCAGCGCTGGGCTGTATATGATCACTGCCTTTTTTATTTAAGTTCAGGCTTCTTACAAAGATGGCAGTGCATGACAAGATGTAAAAGCTAGAATAGCTGCTACTAGGTAGCTTTAAGCTGATGTAAGGCCTTTTTAAGGCTGCCACTAAACACTGATGACAGGAGCATAGGTGCATGCGAGTAATTCTCTTGGGTCCTCCCGGTGCGGGTAAGGGTACACAAGCACAATTTATCATAGAAGAGTTTGGTATTCCTCAAATATCGACTGGTGATATGCTGCGTGCAGCTATTAAGGCAAATTCGGCGCTAGGGCAGCAAGTTAAAGCCGTCATAGAGTCTGGCTCCCTAGTATCAGATCAGATTATTATCGGGCTGGTAAAAGAAAGAATTCAACAAGATGACTGCGTTAGTGGCTTTTTGTTTGATGGGTTTCCTCGCACCATTGCACAAGCTCAGGCGCTTATTGATGCGGGTATTGAGATTGATCATGTTATTGAAATAGTAGTAGCAGATCAGACAATTATTGAACGTATGGCCGGTCGCAGAGTCCATACCGCTAGTGGTCGTACCTATCATATAGCCTACAACCCCCCTAAAGTAGAGGGTAAAGATGATATAACAGGTCAGCCATTGATGCAGCGTGTTGATGATCAGGAAGAGACTGTGCGTAAGCGCCTGTCTGTTTACCATGAGCAAACGGCGCCTTTAGTTGACTTTTATAGCTCAATGAAGGGTAAAACCCGTTACACCAAAATTGAAGGTCTGGGTAAAGTAGAGACTGTTCGTGCCAATATGCTTGCTGCATTAAATGCAAAATAGAAAGTCTTGAAATGAACAAGCATTGCGGTCTCTATTTTTTGAAATATTTTTTCAGGGTGTCTTCATGAAACTGTTAGCCCTTGATACCTCCACTGAGGCATGTTCTGTTGCATTGAATATTGATGGAGAAATCACCGGAAACCTTGAATTATTGCCTCGTCGGCACAGCCGTGAAATATTGCCCATGGTGGATAAGTTGCTGTCAAAGGCTGGATTGGCTATCAATAATATTGATGCTCTGGTTTTTGGTTGTGGGCCCGGTGCCTTCACTGGATTAAGAGTGGCTACCGCTATCGTGCAAGGCTTAGCATTCGCAGCAGATCTTCCGGTTATTCCTGTATCGACGCTGGCGGCATTAGCACAACAGGCCTATCGCTGTTATGGTGCAACCCATGTGCTGTCTGCTATTGATGCCAGAATGGATGAAGTGTATTGGGGTGTCTTTGCTGAAGATGATCAGCTAATGATGACGCAACAGTGTGAAATGGTCATGACGCCAGAAAAAGTTATCTTACCAATGTCCGAATCAGTTAGCTGGGTAGGCATAGGAACAGGTTGGGCTTATCAACAACGCTTAGCTGTGAGTGTTGATACCTGTTATCAGAAAGCTTTTCCTAATGCATTGGATATGGTTACGCTAGCAGTTCCTGCTTTTAAACAGGAACATTGGGTTTCAGCAGAAAAAGCCATGCCGGTTTACCTCCGTGATAATGTTGCAGTGAAAAAGCGTGAAAGATAATAGGCGTAGCACAGTGTCTTTGTTCATTGATTCCGCTAATTGGTCGGCAAGTTATGAGCAATTAAAAGCCACGACTGAAGAGCTTGGCGCTGTGCTGATTGATTCTAGAAAAAAGGCCTTGCCCGTTGGAACATTGTTGCTCTGTTATACACTTGATGGTTTAGCATTACGGCGTTATGGCACCAAAGAGTCGGCAATAATTGTAGATTTTGTAAAGGGTAAAGCAGAGCATCGACGAAAGTTTGGTGGCGGCAAAGGCCAGCATATAGCTAAAGCTGTAGGCATCCATAACCGTGTAAAACCCTCGGTGCTTGATAGTACAGGGGGCTTGGGTCGAGATGCCTTTGTTTTTGCCAGTTTGGGGTGTCAAGTCACCCTAATAGAACGTTCTCCCGTGATAGCCGCATTATTAGAAGATGGATTAAAACGAGCAGTTATAAGCACTGAAGTTGCTGAAATAACAAGTAGAATGCATCTTATAAAAGGGGATAGCATTGAAAAAATGCACGCCTTACTGGAAGATAAGCAGTCATTCGATGTTGTTTACCTTGACCCCATGTTTCCTCAGCGTAATAAATCAGCTCTGGTCAAGAAAGAAATGCGACTGTTTCAAGATCTGCTAGGAGAAGATGCTGACGCCGATAGGCTCTTAGAGCCTGCGCTTGCTCTAGCCCGTCATCGTGTAGTTATTAAGCGGTTAAAAGGTGCACCTGATTTGGCTGGTAAGGAACCTATATACCGATTAAAAGGTAAATCCTGCCGTTATGACATTCATGCATTGAAAAGCTTTAACAACAATGTGCCTTTTTAAAAGATGATAACAGTTTGATTAAATGAAGTCATCAATCGCCAATGAGTACTTATGGATAATATGCTAGGTAAGTTAGATAATTCCCCTCTGGGAAAGAAAAGTCAGTATGAAACGCAATATAATCCAGATTTACTATTCCCTATCACTCGTGAAGGAAAGCGTAAAGCGTTGGGGCTGAACTTACAAAGCCTGCCCTTTTATGGGCGAGACCTTTGGTACGCCTATGAACTGTCTTGGCTAGACACTAAAGGCAAGCCTATGGTTCGTATTGGTGCTTTTGAGTTGCCGTTTGATACTCCAAATATTATTGAGTCAAAATCCTTCAAACTTTATCTTAACTCATTCAATCAGACAGTATTTGCTGATGAAGCCTGTGTGCATAGGGTTTTAACCAAGGATCTATCCGCAGCAGCAGGCGGGGATATAAGCATCACCCTCATGACAATTGAAGCGTTGGAAGCCATAGGTTTTCATCAAGCACCCGGAAAGTGCCTTGATGATATGGATATCGAGGTAAATTGTTATGATTACGCACCGTCGCTACTTAAAAAGGCTGGTGGCCAAGCCAAAGAAGTCCTATGTAGCCATTTGCTAAAGTCAAACTGCTTAGTGACAGGTCAGCCTGATTGGGGTTCATTGGTTATTGAATATGAAGGTGAGGCTATTGATCATGCGTCGTTATTACAATACATTTGTTCATTCAGAGAGCATCATGAATTTCATGAACAGTGCGTAGAGCGAGTGTTTACCGATCTTATCAACGCATTTCAATTGTATGAGTTGACCGTCTATGCCCAGTATATTCGCCGAGGTGGCCTTGATATTAACCCGTGGCGCAGTACAAAAAATATCATTCCTGAACAACATCGATTTATAAGGCAGTAATCAACTAATTGAAGCGTCATAGGGGTTATAATGGATAGTAAAGAGGCGTTAATTAATAGACAATCTTGCCCATCATTAACAGAGCCAGGGCCTAATGCTGAGCAACTTGAATTTATTTATCGAGCTGCCTTGCGAGCGCCGGATCATGCCCGTTTACGCCCATGGCGTTTTCTGACTATTGAAGGTGACGCACGCAAACGCCTCGGTGACTTGATGGCAGAAGTTGCTTTGTCAGACCAGCCTGACTTATCTATTGATGCTATCAATCGTTTTCGTGCGGTGCCATTGAGAGCCCCTTGCCTTATAGCGCTTATTTGTAAAAAGCAAGATCATCCTAAAATACCAGAAATAGAGCAACAGTTGTCACTGGGTGCTGCTGCACAAAATATACTTCATGCTGCTTATGCCATTGACTTGGGTGCTATATGGCGTACTGGAAATATTTGTTATCACCCACTATTGGCTCAAGGGCTAGGGTTGGCGAAAAATGAACAACTTTTAGGTTTAATTTATATCGGAACGCCTTTGGTGCAAAAAAAGCTACAGCCTGAGTTGCCAGTAGCTGATTTTGTATCCAAATGGCCTTAAATGGACAGTGTCTGACGTAATATTTTTTATCCATGATGCTTTGATTTTTGTACAAAAAGTGCGTAGCGATGACGCTTTTAACTTGAGAGGCATATTTTCAATATGCACATTCTATTCGTTCGGCACTGTTGCAAACTGGACGGAAAGTATTAAAACTCTGGCAGCTGGGTGTGTCACAAGCTAAATACTCTTTCTACTAGGCGCACTTCTCCCAAGGGAGTTCGCGTAATATCAACTAGCAGCTTGCCTATTTTTCAGGGCTTGTATGGCTTCAATTCCTTTGATAGCTTTTGTATAAACATAGCCGTCTAATTATCTAGGTATCCAAAAATGCTGCCATTACTACAATAGTCTAAAATTGAACCTGATAGAACGATTATGGAAGGTCATGAGTGAGTATGTCCGGAATAATAATGACTTTGCAAAGCCGAAGGATTTCCGACAGAAAATTAATGATTTTTTAAATGTGACCTTGCCAGAAATCAGAGCTTTACTGGCGGGCAGGATTAATGAAAATTTTCAGATATTCGATCCTGCATCTTGAATTCACTTGGGTATAGATGTATATGTCATTAAGAACTGTAGCTGAATCATGGGGAGGTAAGCAAACTGAACAGTATATTCAGCAGATAGGACTTAGACTAAACCGCCCCCAGTTACTCCCAAAATCTATGGAAGGGGTTTGCGCCGGTTTATCATTAATATGGCTAGCAAGTTACAAAGCGAATTTAACATCTGAAATATTTTCAACCGCTAAAAAATACACTAGCTCCCTGTTTAAGTACGCTGAACGCGCAAGCCTATTAGGCGGTGATCTTAGTAAGGGAATGGCAGCTTTTGATAATACAGCCAGAGCTCTTTCATTAAACGATATGGGTACGATACTTATTAATAATCGGAATATTGGTAGGCAGGTTGTTAACGGCCCCTCCTCTTATGTGTTGATTATGGTCTCAGGCCATGCAGCTGCGGTTAAGCTTATGCCGCCAACAGCAATCTTTTTTGAGCCAAATGCAGGTATTTTTACATTTCCATCAACCACAAGTATCGAATTTTTCCTAGAAGATTATCTAAAGGAAGTAAAACGCTTTGCGAAGCGTTTAAAATTTTATAACTGAAAAGGCACCGTCAATTTTTTTCAAAGTGAATAAATTGGACGCAATTGTTTAGTGCTGTGCTTAGGTTCTTTTTAGCTCAATGATCCGCGGAGTAATAAGAAATATCCTAACATTGCGCTTCTTATCTTCTGCATCTGCTCTAAATAGTGTGCCCAAGATAGGAATATCACCTAATACCGGCACCTTGGTCGAGATGGTTGTTTCTTCTTCACGATAAAATCCACCTAACAGTAGACTTTCATTCTCATGAACAACAGCCTGAGTATTCAATGTGCTGTTGGAAATACTGGGCACGCTCTGCCCTTTCTCACTGGTATCTTTGCCATCTTGAATACTGATGCTCATATGAATTTTACGACTTTCTTTTTCTTCTACAATTCTTGGAGTAACTTGTACAACAGTTCCAGAAATAACCGGAAATAATTGTGCATCTTGATTCGCTTCAACTTTGACATAAGATGTATTGGTGCTGTCTAAAACAGCCTCAAGATTATCCAACGTTAGAATAGACGGTTTAGAGATAAGTCTGGCATCACCTTGGTTTGCCAACATGCTTAAAGTCGCATTAAAGCTGCCAATATTAGCAGACAATACTGTAGAGAATTTCGGGAAGTTCTGAGCCGCATCTAAAGGGTTAAAAGAAATCTCAGAGCGCTCAGAGGGGCGAGAATTACCAAAAGAAACGCCCAAAGCCTCCAGTCTTGAGGTGCTGACATCAATAATCGAAACACTAATTTCTATTTGAGCTGTTGGCTTATCTAATGATTTCACTAGCTCACTGTACATGGACATTTTGCTTTCAAGGTCATGGACGATAACAGCGTTCTGACGAGGATCGGCATTAATAAATACCGCCTCAGCTTTAGCCCCTGAATTCAGTCCACTCTTAGGCATATTGATCGCTTCTTTCTTATCATTGGCAGCACCTTTTAGTGATCTTGAAACGCTAGTTACCGGTTTAACTGAGGGTATATTAGTTTCAGTTGGTGACTGGCGGGTAACACCGCCACCGGCAACAATATTTTTTAACAATGTTGTCACACCAGGCACAGTGATCTGATTACCACGAAAGCTATAGCTTTTATCCGTAGCCCAAGCATATTTAAGTTTGAAGGTACAAACCGTTAGTTTGCTTTTCTGCCTCATACCTTCTTTTTCATCTAATAAGTTGGCTGTTTGGGTTACAAGTTCTACATAACGTGGAGGTCCAGATATATAAACAAGCCCCTCCTTAGGTTGAGAATTCCAGAAAAATCTCTTATCCCAAACACCTACTTTTTTTAGTGTATTTTGCAAAGAATCAGCATTCATGTAATTTAGGCTGAGTATCTGTTGTTGAGCTGAATCAGCGTTATAAACATAAAGCGTATGTCCATCGAAATACCATATAAAACCATATACATTGGACATATGCTCAAGAAAATCTACCGGAGCTAATGGCCCTATTTTGCCGTTTACCTCTCCAGCAATATTTTCTTGTAATATTAAGGGGATATAATAACTAGCCGCAAAATTCTGTAGTACATCAGTTAGACTTTCACTGCTACCATAATAAGCGTATGGGCGTTCACCAAAAGCTTCCTGAGCAGGCGAGACAGGATCAACGTTTTTTTGCCATACTTGCGTATTACTTACAGAATTATCGGTTAGCAGTGTGCCCTCTCCACAAATATGATCATCCTTACTTTCAGCTAATTTTTCTTGATATTTCTTTTTTTCAGTGTCTTCAGGTTGCGCCGCTACATAATTATAATCAATGGCTGGTTGAGGAAGTGGAGCTAAAGGCGATAAAACAGGAATGTTTTCTTGTATTGCCACATTAGGAGGCTGGCAGTCAGCAAGGCTGGAGGGCAGGATAATTGCCTGACCGGCAAACAGTGAATTATCATTATCTACTTGATTTAAATGAATAAGTTCCTCAACTGCAAGACCATAGCTTTGAGCAATATCAACAAGATTTTCTCCTGGCTTGACCCAGTGTACACAAGCATTTGCATCAAATGCTGCTCCGTCAGCCCCTGCATGAGCCTCAATAGCAAAGACGATGACAAGTATAAAACCAGATATTGCAGATGCTGTTCCATTGAGTAACATCAGACGCAGCCTCCATGCCTTTGTCTGTCAAAACAGCTTTAAATAGTATTCTTTTTATTCTTATATCAAAACTTCTTACTCGTCACCAGCATTGGATTACATTTCAGGCAAATATTTTAATGCCGATAATGGAAGAAATCCGTTTGAATAAAAATGGGGAGGAAGGATCAGCATGGATGGAATTTCATTTGATAGCGGGCTATCCGGTATCTCAAGATTACAACGAGAGTTGGTTGATAACGACTTTCCAAAATTCAAATCTGCTTTTAAGACTTCAGGGGATAATGTTGTTGCCTATACATGGCGAGCACTTGAATACGGAAAAACATTTGAAAACCGTGAAATGCGCTTTGCATTGAGTTTATCAGATCATTATCAAGTATTAACGCCTGACGAGCACAATGCAATGACTATCAGCGCTATTAATACATTTCAGCAATATTTGAAAGATGCTCCTGAAATGACAGCAGCACTGGCTGTTTTGACAGAGTCTATGGAATTACGGCAAGCATTACAAATCAGTCGAAATGTACTTCATGCCGCTTAACTAAGGGATAAATTATGGATAAGTCTCTTAGGCAATGGTTATTTTCTCAAGCCACATACTATCTAGAATACTTACAACCCTGCAAAAGTATTGCGCTATTGGAAGCTGTTCGCAGGTTAGAACCCAACAACCCTGATGTTCACCGGATGCTGAGCTATGCCTATCTCAAAGTGGATAAGCCTGAAGAATCCATTAAGTCCGCCGATAGGTTCATGCAGTGCGTCAAACCCAATACCGATGTTAGAGCTATTAAATGGATAAAGGGACGTGCTCTCCTAAAACAGAAGAAACAAACTGCTGATTTTTGACAAAGGGGTTTCGCTTAATACTTCATCTAACTAACAGTGGCTATACACTATGAAAGTCGTTATTGATGTGCTTGGTAAGGCTAGTCAACGAAAAGATTTAGTGCTAGCGATATTTCTAGTAGCTATTCTTGGTCTTATTATTCTTCCGATGCCTACTGCATTGGTGGACTTGTTGATAGCATTAAATATGGGGTTGTCAACAATACTTTTAATGACGTCTATTTACCTGAAGTCACCTTTGGAATTCTCATCATTTCCAGCCGTATTGCTAATTACCACGCTCTTTCGTCTTGCGCTATCAATAACGACTACTCGACTGATATTATTACAGGCGGATGCAGGCCAAATTGTTTATACCTTTGGTAATTTTGTAGTGGGTGGTGATCTGATTGTTGGTATCGTTATCTTTCTTATTATTACTATCGTACAATTTCTGGTTATCACCAAGGGCTCTGAGCGTGTAGCAGAAGTAAGTGCTCGCTTTTCCTTAGATGGCATGCCTGGTAAGCAAATGAGTATTGATGCTGATTTACGGGCTGGTTCTATCGAGATGGAAGAAGCTCAACGCCGACGAGAGCTTGTTCAGAAAGAATCTCAAATGTATGGTGCCATGGATGGTGCCATGAAGTTTGTAAAGGGTGATGCTATTGCAGGTTTGATCATCATCTTTGTAAACATTACAGCAGGTATTGCCATTGGCTCAAGTAGAGGAATGCCTGCCAGCGAGGCAGCACAGCTCTATGCTATCCTGACTGTTGGTGATGGACTGATTGCTCAAATACCTGCCCTATTAATTTCTATTACCTCTGGTATTATCGTTACTCGGGTAACCAATGAAGAGTCAAATGACTTGGGTAATGAGATTGGTAACCAACTAGGGGATAAACCAAAGGCATTAATAGTTGGCGGTTTATTCTTGCTCTGTTTTGCTATTATTCCGGGATTCCCCACAGGCACCTTTCTATTACTTTCGCTCTTGTTTGCTGGCGGTGGTTACTTTATTTATAAAAGAACACTGTCCGATAAGCTTGCAAAAGAGCAAGGCGGTATTCCTGCCATGGCTGGACCGGGAGAAACCCCAGGTGAGGCGCAGTCAAGATTAGATCAACAAGAAGAGTTTACTCAAACCTTACCCCTAATTATTGATGTACCCACCTCTATACAACAAAGCCTTAATTCCAGTTCTTTAAACACAGAGCTACTGAAAGTAAGAAAGGCACTCTATATGGATCTTGGCGTACCTTTTCCAGGTATTCATCTCCGTTTTAATGATGGTATGGCAGATAACAGTTATACTATTTTACTTCAAGAGGTGCCTGTAGCAAATGGGCACTTTAAAGAAGGCAAGCTTTTTGCTAGGGAAACACAAGATCACCTGGAAATGTTGAAAATACCTTATGAAATGGGCGAAGAATTTCTTCCTAGCTTAGATACATTATGGATTGATCAATCTTATCAAGATAAAATGGGTAAAAATAATGTTAACTTTATGGGGCCTTCTAAAATACTGACCTTTCATCTGGCGCATGTTTTGAAGAAATATGCCGAAGAATTTATTGGCATTCAAGAAACACGCTATCTGATTGAAAAAATGGAAGCATCGTTTGGTGAGCTTGTTAAAGAAGTGCAACGTTTACTGCCTGTTAACAAAATCACCGAAATCTTCCAACGACTGGTATCGGAGGATATTCCTATTCGGAATCTTCGCTCTATTCTTCAGGCATTAGTTGTTTGGGGGAATAAAGAAAAAGAGGTGGTGCAATTAACCGAGTATGTTCGCTCATCTCTAAAGCGTTTTATTAGTTACAAATACTCAAATGGTAAGAATATGTTACCCGTTTATCTTCTTGATCAAGATGTTGAAGATACTATTCGCGGTGGCATTCGACAAACCTCTGCAGGAAGTTACCTTGCACTTGACCCATCTACTTCTGCCCAATTTGTAGAAATTGTTAAAAAAACCGTGGGTAAAATTGGTCACCTTGAGCATAAGCCCGTACTGATTACGTCTATGGATATAAGGCGCTATGTAAGGAAACTACTAGAATTAGAGGTTTATGATTTATCTGTACTATCTCACCAAGAGTTGACAGAAGAGATTACTGTTCAGCCTCTGGGACGCATTTCGCTTTAATCAATGATCAACCGTCATATTTTTCAGCTAGCTTTTATATAATGCCAGCCGTATTTTTGAACGACCGTAATGAGCACGAGCAGCCAGACTACAAAATAAAGCTACATGACAAGTAATAGCATAGCTATTAACCCATTATAGCGATCAAAGAGTTACCTCACTCCCCTTTGTGATATAGCGCCTTTATTGAAGCCTTCATAAGCAGTCACTTTAATTGGCTTTTTGCAGTGCTTTGCTAATTGACCGGCAATATGGTCTGCAATAAGTTCAACAGTTGTGTCAGTATCCAGCAAATAGCAGCTTTCAACCGGTAGCGTAAGCTCAAAGTAACCTTGGTCTGATGTATAGCCAAAAGTATGATAATCTTGGTTTTTATAACTATGCGTTGTTAGCAGGTCCTCACGCGTAGCAAGATAAATATCTTTCCAGCGCATCACCCAGTCCGCCTCTAACGAGTGACTGCGAACTCCGTCTATTTCAATGATAAGTCGGGAGCGGTGTCCATGAGCAATGCGTTGACAGTCACCAAGATGTTTTTTCAGCCCATGACTATAGTGGTAAAAAGGGGTATCTATGGTTTCAGGATATAATGTTAACTGTACAGCCGATACATTGCTGGGCAGTTCAGCCATCAACGCTTGTTCTAAAATAGGGGTTACTGACTCTATTGTAATAGCTGGCGCATTAACCAGCAAAATAGCTTGCGCAGGTGCTTTACACTGAATGTTGCCGGCTTTTTCAGAGGTCATGTTAACAGTCAACTGATTGAGACTGGCATGATACTTAATTGCAGGGTGAGTGCTAGGAACGACAAGGCGGTGATCATGTAATTTATCCAAAGCGGCTTTGGCTTGCTTTTTAACATGACCAAAATCAAAAACCATGCCTTGTTCGTTAAGCTCCCCGCTTAGCACTGCATCGACTATCCACGTTTCCCCGACCAACCCCCGCTCAGAACAAAGGTAGCTGAAGTCTAGCGTGGTTAAATGATTAACAAAAAGAGAAACCATGATACGTCTAAGGGCTTGCTAGTAAAGTTAGGGGTCAGCATTCTACATGGTTTAATGGTTTGTTACGAGCTATCTGTGTATGAAAGGCTATTTATTATCATTTGCAATACCTTCTAAGCGTCTAATTAATCATAAACTCCTAGAAATACACTCTATGGCACTGTTGCAAACTGGACGAAAGGTGTTAAAAATCTGGTAGTTGGGTGTGTCACAAGCCAAATATCCTTTCTACTAGGCGCACTCTTCCCCAAGGGGTTCGCATAATACCAACTATCAGCTTGCCCCTTTTTCAGGGCTCGCATCGCTTCAATCCATTGTATGATGGCATAAGCTGTTTTCATGGATTTAAACCCCAACATAGGGTGGGTAATCCGCTTTATTTTTCCATGACCACACTCAATGACATTATTAAAATATTTGGCCTGACGATATTTTAAATGGTTGGGATATTTAGCCTCTTTTTCAGCTCTGCAAGAGCTATCGAATAAGTAGGGGCTTTATCAGTATTCAACTATTCCGGATCTCACTTTGCAATAGTGCCGTATTGAAAGTAGATTAAGTTGAGATTTATTCCACTAAAAAATTCTCGCCCAGACAAGCAACCCGATTACCCTTTCACAATTCACAACTTCATCTGCTTGACCTGCCAGATGGATGAGCAATAAAGTTACGTAAGAAGCAAGAAAAATTAGCGGCGGTTGTTCTATGCTTGGGAACCTCGCTTCAAGCGTGTCATAGCCCATGCCTTGGGTCATAGAGTTTCATCAGCCTTGCAAAAGTTCCCGAGCTTACTCAGGGCATGCCTGTTGCCAGTAAGCAGTTTACTCAGGGAATTGATAGGAACAACCTTACATTGAGAACTCGGCTAAAAAGATTAAACCAAAGGACTATATGCTTCTACAGATCAGCAGAAATGCACGATAAGGTAGTTGGCGAATTTATTTTAAAAAATCATTATCAACTAGTGTGAGGCACAACCCAATTTTCAGGTATTCGATCCTGCCTCTTGAATTCACTTGGGTATAACTCTTGTTTCGAGGTATCTAAAAGCAGTGCCTCAGATCATTTTTCCCATTGCGCCAATTGCTCTGTAGTAACTATCCCCGCTTGCAATAATTTTTCTTTGAGATATGGATTGTTATTTATAGAATCAACAGTATCGCATGGAAAATCAAAAACAAGAAATGACTCCGCTATTAATGAAAACTTATCTTTATTTTGAATAATATAATCAACTATTCTTTCTCCCGCAGGGGGATTATTCAAAATATCTCTCATAATGCTAGAATTTAAAACATCATCCTTTTCCTTTAAAAAGGAAATAAAAAGCTCTAGATCATCCATTATTATGATATTTTCGATATTCTTATCATATTTATATTCATTATGTATTACATCCCTTAACATTTTTAGTTTTGAATCATAATTCAAGCTTGATAAGTCGCTATTTTCAAAAACATTATCTAGAAATTTTTCTGGCATATAATCACAGCCTATTTCATCTATTTTTCGTAATGCAATATTTATAGGTACAGGTAATATGCTATCAGCAGGTATATTTTTTGATGTTGATATTATATCATATGCGTAATTAATTCTACTCGTGCATTCATATTCTTTTCTGGATAAAGATGTATTAAACACTAGGGGCATATTTTTTATAAATCCTCCATTTTCTTTTTGCATATATCTCTCTGGAGCACATTTACTTCTTGATAAAAAAGGAAATAAATTCACAGGTCCAGGTCTTTTAAAAGGCATTGATAAAAAAATTTTATTATCTGAAAGTTTTGAACAGTCGCTTACTTTAAAACCTTCTTCTTTTATATTTTTTAAAATTGGAATGGCTTTTTTTTCACTGACATGTATTACTCTGGATCCAACTCTATCTGCCACCAAAACTTTAGTTAGCTCTTTCCTTCTTCCTTCAATTTCAGTTGCTGAACTCATTGAATCAATTAATAACTTGGCCTGATTTTCACTGCATTGTATTGTTCTGGATCCATTTCTACCTGCCATCAAAACTTTAGTTAGCTCTTCCCTTTGTCCTTCAGTTAAGGTGCCTAACATCATTGAATTAACTAATGAATTAATCATAATAAAAACCCCTTTATTTTAATTAATAGAGAATGAAAAAATAATTAAATTTTGTTGATGCATCAAACCAGCTGACAGTGTTCATGGGATATTAACTCACCAATCAATTTATTGTGTAATGCAATCGTTTTCGAAAATCAGATGGTTTTTCTACCCTATTTTTAATCCTTCTTATGATAAAATTTTTGCACCATATATTGCCGATATAGTTTGCTTAAAGCTTTATATGGATTAAAATGTTGATCTATATAATTTAAATAAACTAAATAATAAAATTTATATACTGACTAGCAATAAGGATGTCGCGCTATGCGCTCCTCATTGTTGGAAGGGGTTTGACCCCTCCCAACAAACGCACTTTCGAACCAAAGCTTCGCAATGGTTGCAGCACTATCGTCGGCCTGAAGGCCGAGGTTTTAAACCGTTTTGCATTGCGCAAAGGTCGCTACGCTCTCAATGCGCTCTACGATAACTGTTTATTAGTTAACTTTATTTAAGACAAAAGTATAATAATCACTAGCAAAATCTGATAAATCTTATAATATTGAGCAACTATAAGTAGTTATAAAGCCTGTAGCCATACCTAGCAGTAAACTGGGTATGCTTCAGAATTTTGGTCCGGCGCTGCTTAGTTCGGTAACTGATAAACCGAATGCCCCGCTATTTTTTCGATAAAATGGTCATACATCAAACCAGTTGATAGTGCTCGCGGCATATGAATTCACTAATCACTTTATCGTGTAATTCGACCGATTTTGAAAAGCAGATGGTTTTTCGCACAAGACGCTTCTACAACTCAGGTGCATACTTCTGAACCCAGCGATAAAGGTCGTATGATCAACTTCAATACCTCGCTCTAACAGCATCTCCTCTAGCTCCCGATAACTAATACCGTATTTGCAATACCAGCGAACCGCCCAAAGGATGATTTCAGGAGGAAAGTATCGGTTAGAGAAAGGTTCCATGCGCGGTGTCTTATGCAAAGGAAATATTTAAAGCATAACAGCTATATCCGAATATCACTTTGCAACAGTGCCGATTCAAGAGGGATTAGGAAAAACGGTTAGATTGTGGCTCCACATATACTAGATCATTACGTATTAGTGATCTGTAAAGTTGACTGGATAAATAGTTTACAAATTTCCAAGTATCATCTCTGGTTGCGTCTATTTCCCACTCCCCATAATTCGGATCAAATGCAATAAAACTTGTGTTGCTTTTGAAAGTGCTAAACTTTTTATCCCTTTCGTTTTTTTTAAAAAAAGCAATACTGTGTCCCGTGAGCTTTTCATTTTGTTTGTAGTAGATATTATATAAAATGCCATGTCTTTCTGGCTGATTAAGCACTACCCATAAATCTTTTATATTATAGCGACGATGTTCAAAGGCAGTTTTGTACATCTTCAGACCACGCGCATTTAAAACTATACGTTGGGCATCGTTGATATCTTGAGCATGCCTTCTCATGAAAAGCGACTGAAGCAAATATGTGGCCCCACCGATACTACCACCATGCTTAGCGTATAATTGTAGCATACGTGATTCTGATTGTGCTGTTGTCCCGCGATCTCTATACATGATACTAAGCCAATTAACCGCTAAGCTAAAACAAACCCCTATTTCCTTATCGCGAAAACCAGCCTTTTTCCTCTGGGCTACTAACTTTTGCTGACTAAATCTGGACAAAAATTTCATTCCCATAGAACTTCCCCATTGACAGACATTCAAAAAATTGCTAGATCAGCAGAAAAATAGTCGGTATCGTTGTGCGTAGAAAGATAACAAGACCAACAACAGCTAAGTGTGACCTACCCAAATACATGGGGTCGCATGGTGTAGACTTTATTTCACTTCGGCTATACCATAATTAAAACTAAATTATATACCCAATTGAACTCAAAGTGCAGAATTGAAGACCGGAAAATTGTCATTGATTCTGCTCACCTGATCTGAGGCACTACTTCTGGACACCTCGCTATGATAGTTAAACGACTATCTGAGGTGAATAATGAGCACGACCAAAGAATTCAGAGAAGAAGCACTCAAACTCGCTGACACCATCGGTATCCCTAATGCTGCTAAGGAGTTGAGGATAACGACTTCAAAGCTCTACGGCTGGCGATCCGCTGCCAAGAAGAAGATCTCTGTCAGCCGAGCTTACAACCGAGAATGCGCGTCTGAAGGCAATGGCAAACGTATTGAAGGTAACGCGAAGTAGATACTATCAGTGGAAGAAGTCACGCAATATAGCCTGCAACCGCTTAATCGCCCAAAAGGCACGAGACAAGATAATCAAAGACCTCCTTGTCGAACACAAAGCCCGGGCAGGTGCACGACGAATCCAAAAAGAGCTGGAAGAAGCAGGAATGCCTTGCTGCCTGAAAACTATTACCACCAGTATGAAGCGGCAGGGACTAGTAACTAAAGTTTCCAGGAAATTTAAGGTTACAACAACGGACAGTAAACATAGCCTGCCCATTACACCCAATTTACTGAAGCGAGATTTTTCAGCAACAAGACCAAACTAGAAGTGGGCCGGTGACATCACGTATTTACGAACCTCTGAAGGCTGGTTGTACCTGGCTGTAGTTATTGACCTTTATTCTCGTAAAGTGATTGGCTGGTCTATAGGTACCACAATGAAATCCACTCTGATATGTGATGCCCTGACAATGGCGCTATGGTGGCGTAAGCGCCCAAAAGGAGTTATCTTTCATAGTGACAGAGGCAGCCAATACTGTTCTGCTAAATTCCGCAAACTGCTTGTTAAACACAAGATGCCACAAAGTATGATCCGAAAAGCTGATTGTTGGGACAATGCCTATGTAGAGAGCTTCTTTTACTCTTTGAAGATCGAAGCCATTCACTATGATCCTCTGATGAATAGGGAAAATACCCGTCAAGCAGTGTTTGAATACATCCAAGGGTACTACAATAGAAAATGGCGACACAGTACTCTGGGCTATGCCAGCCCTGAGCAGTATGAGTTACAGAAAGTCGCATAGAAGGGTGTCCATTTTTAGTGCCTCAGATCAGGCGTCTGGACACCCATACTCATTACAGTAGGTAGGCAATATTAATTGTATTAACCTGATGTGTGACTTTAAATTGAGAGCATAGGCGCAAACTGCATAGGCTCACGCCCAGCTTGAATGTTCAAGTAAATGCCAACAGTGATGCCCAGCAGCTTCCGAGCTACACGACTTG
>JAQYUY010000035.1 GCA_028728195.1 Endozoicomonas sp. (ex Botrylloides leachii) | reverse complement strand
AAAAGGAGTGAACTTCATACTTTTGCAGTGATCCCGCAGCGCTGGGTTGTCGAGCGCTCATTTGCTTGGATAGAAAACTGCCGCCGTTTATGGAAAAATACTGAGCGTAAATTGAACACAAACCTTCAATTTACGCATTTAGCTTTCTTGGTACTATTGTTAAGAAGATTATGAACAGCTTCTTACTGATATTTCTGATTAATCGTGGTATTACGGCTCTTTCTGATCGTGAAATGAAAATTCAACGATTGTTTTTACTGCCCTTAATATTTTTGGTCTGGGGTGTTTGCTCAGTGATTAATAAAACTTTTATGCCAGATTATGCTCTATTTATCATGCTTGTAGGGCTGATTATCGGAGGTGTGGTTGGCTGGATGCTTTGGGATTCGCAGCCAAGGCTTCGTGATGGAACCGATGAAAATTGTATTATTCGCCCTGGAACTTCGTTAACGCTTGTTATCATCGCGCTTGCCTTTTCGACTAAATTTATATTGGCAGCGTCATTAGCAATTTGGCCACAGCTGTTCCATTCCTTGCAATATAATCTACTATTTGGCTTGATTAGCGGCATTCTTGATGGAATATTCTGGGGGGGTACACTAAATTTGTTTATTTCATGGTACCGCACCAAACAAAATCAACAAAAAGCTAACGAAAACATGAGCATATAAGCTATTCTTTCAGCATCAAGCATCAAGCATCAAGCATCAAGCATCAAGCATCAAGCATCAAGCATCAAGCATCAAGCATCAAGCATCAAGCATCAAGCATCAAGCGCCAACAGCTGATGGCTAAGGCTTCTAGAAGGTTCAATATCTTAATAACTGCAATTAAGCATAATCAGTCTATTGCGCTAACCCTACTGCAGGCATAAAAGGCTTTCTTTTGTATATATACAATATCTGATATTTATGAGACCATTGATAGTTTACGTCCTAAAAATTTACCAGAAAGTACGTTATGAGCATTCGCCCCGTATTCTATGTTGTAGGTCTGTTTCTCATTGTTCTTGCAGTATTAATGCTAGTGCCTGCTTTTTATCAATTAGGATTTGAAGAAATATCCTCTTCTGCCTTTTTTCTTTCTGCTGGCATAACTGCTGGTACTGGCGCGGCACTTTTTCTGGTGACAAAGCCAAATCACTTTAATCTTAAACCAAGAGAAGCTTTTTTATTAACTAATGCGTGCTGGTTGACTCTGAGTGCTTTTGCTGCTCTTCCCTTTTGTCTTGAGCTTAACATATCTTATACCAATGCATTTTTTGAAACCATGTCAGGTATTACAACAACGGGCTCTACTGTACTAACGGGGCTTGATACCATGGAAAAAGGCATCCTATTATGGCGCTCATTGTTGCAATGGCTTGGTGGGATAGGCTTTATTGTTATGGCCGTGGCTGTTCTCCCTTTTCTAAAAGTGGGTGGCATGCGATTGTTTCAAAGCGAATCATCAGACTGGTCAGAAAAGGCCATGCCTCGATCTGGTAGCATCGCTAAACGGATTGTGTTTATCTATCTTGGGCTGACCATTACTTGCGCTTACTTTTATTATCTTGGTGGTATGACAGGCTTTGAAGCGATCAATCACGCTATGACAACACTCGCTACTGGCGGCTACTCAACCTCTGATCAATCAATGGCTCATTTTAGTAATCCTTTTATTTACTGGGTTGCAATAATTTTTATGTTATTAGGCGGTCTACCATTTGTGTTGTTTGTAAAATGCTTTCGAGGCGACGCACGGTCGCTATTTCAAGATAGTCAGGTGCGTGCTTTTATCTTTTTTTTACTGCTTTTATGGTTTTTTTTATCTATCTGGTTGTTTTTTAACTCTCACTATACCTTCTGGCAAGCACTAACGCTGGTAGCCTTTAATACCACATCTACGATCACGACTACGGGTTATGCATTAACCGATTACACCCATTGGGGAGGCTTTGCTGCGGCTCTATTTCTATTTTTAAGTATTGTTGGAAGCTGCTCTGGATCAACGTCCGGTGGCATCAAAATTTTCCGATTTCAAATTGGTGCTCGAATGCTAGGCATTCAGTTAAAACAGCTAGCCCATCCCAGAGCTTGTTTTGTTCAAACTTATAATGGACAACAAATTACTGATGATATTTTACGCTCTCTGATTAGCTTTTGTTTTTTCTTTACGCTGCTTATTGCCTTGATAACATTATTGTTATGTTTATTAGGTCTAGACTTTATTACTAGTCTTAGCGGTGCTTTTACTTCTGTTGCCAATGTGGGCCCTGGTATTGGTAATATCATTGGCCCTGCAGGCAACTTTTCCTCATTGCCTGATAGTGCTAAATGGCTGTTAAGTTGGGGAATGCTGATGGGGCGTTTGGAGATTACCACTGTTCTTGTTTTATTCACAAAAACATTCTGGAAAGGGTAAGCCTTAGTACTTCTTTGCAAAAGAGCACAGCAACCTCATTTACAGGGCTTTCGTGGGCAGCCAGATATTGTTAGCGCTCGAAGATTGTAACCTTCCATTTTCCTGACGCAGAGAAGGGCAGAGTTAATGCTTTTATTATTTGATAGGAGTTAAAAATTCCTCTGCCTCATCACTGCTATCGCCTCCAATGGAGTCTTTCCTCATTAATAATCAGCTGTTCTCCTGGAGGAAAGCCCAAGGCTTTGAATATTCGGCAAGAAATCTTTAAAATAATTTTCTTCTTTTCCAAAAGCAACTTCTAAAGTGAGCGTTTCTACTCGTTTTTTTTCCGGTAAGCCTTGGGCATGATACATCTGGGAAATATGACTAAGCAGTATCCGGTTGAACGGTTTATCCCTAACAGCATCGTCCTTGCCCTTCTCCCAACCTTCTCTTAGGCAGGGAATATTAAGGAAGGCTTCCACTTCCTTATTTTCCGGAAAGCCTTTGTCATGACACATGGAGGAAATACGACTGATCAGTTCCTCGTTGAGCGGTTTGTCCTGAACGTCACCGTCTTTGCCCAGCCAACCTTCTTTTAGGCAGGGCAGCCTCAGGCAGTTTTCCACTTCCTTATTTTCCGGTAAGCCTTTGTGGTGATACATGGAGGAAATACGGCTGATCAGTTCCTCGTTGAGCGGTTTATTTTTAATGTCATCGTCTTTGCCCTGCCAACCCGCTTTTAGGCAGGGCAGATTGAGGAAAGCTTTCACTTTCTCATTTTCCGTTAAGCCTTTGCCATGACACATGGAGGAAATACGGCTGATCAGTTTCTCGTTGAGCGGTTTACCATTAGCGTCATCGTCTTTGCCCAGCCAACCCTCTTTTAGGCAGGGCATATTCAGGAAAGCTTTTACTTTATCGTTATCCGGTATGCCTTTGCCACTACACATAGAGGAAATATGCGTGACCAGTTTCCGATCGAGCAGTTTGCCCTGAGCGTTATCGTCGTTGCCCTGCCAACCTGCTTTTAAGCAGGGTAGCTTCAGGAAGTCTTTCAATTTCTTTTCGTCCGGTAAGCCTTTTCGATGACACATGGAAGAAATATTGGCGATCAATTTCTGGTCGAGCGGTTTGTTCTTAACAGCAGCGTCGTTGCCCTCCTGCCAGTCCGCTTTTAGGCAGGAAATATTAAGGAAGGCTTCCACGTCTGCCTTTTTCGGAAAGCCTTTGCCACAATACATGGAGGAAATATGCGTGACCAGTTCTTGGTTGAGCGGTTTGTTCTTAACGTACTCATCGTTGCCCTGCCAGTCCGCTTTTAGGCAGGAAAGATTAAGGAAGGCTTCCACGTCTGACTTTTTCGGAAAGCCTTTGCGATTACACATGGAGGAAATATGACTAAGCAGTATCCGGTTGAATGGTTTGCCCTTAACGTCCTCATCGTTGCCCTGC
>JAQYUY010000034.1 GCA_028728195.1 Endozoicomonas sp. (ex Botrylloides leachii) | reverse complement strand
AGTCGTGTAGCTCGGAAGCTGCTGGGCATCACTGTTGGCATTTACTTGAACATTCAAGCTGGGCGTGAGCCTATGCAGTTTGCGCCTATGCTCTCAATTTAAAGTCACACATCAGGTTATACTACTTGATATGTATTATTAAATATATTGAACAATCAACGTGCTGTAATGATTTTGAATACAGTGGATCATATTAAAAACAGAGACTATAGCGCTATTTTACTTTATCTTCAGGCTTTATCAAACACAGTACCTGTTTAATCATGCTAGATTAGCTCCATACACGGCGGATAATTTACAAGGTTTTACTTTTTGCTTAGATTTAATCCTTTTTAAATATCAGGGAATTCATGCGAAACGACTATACAGCAGAAGCTATAGAGGTTCTTAGTGGCCTTGATCCGGTTCGTAAGCGGCCGGGCATGTATACAGACACCACGCGTCCTAACCATTTGGCTCAGGAGATTATTGATAATAGTGTCGATGAGGCTTTGGCTGGATATGCCAGTTATATCAACATTACGCTACATAAAGATAACTCGCTGGAAGTATCAGATGATGGCAGAGGCATGCCAATAGACAGACACCCTGAACACGGTATTTCCGGTGTCGAGCTTATTATGACTCGCTTACATGCCGGGGGTAAGTTTTCGAATAAAAATTATCAGTTTTCTGGTGGCCTGCATGGTGTGGGAGTATCAGTCGTAAATGCCTTATCTTCAAAACTAAATGTTACCGTTAAACGAGCCGGTAAAGTGATGTCCATGCGCTTTAAAAATGGCTACAAAGATACCGATCTGAAACAGTTAGGCACCTGTGGCAAACGTAATACAGGTACAACCGTTCGCTTTTGGCCTGAAGCCAGTTACTTTGATTCTGACAAGTTTTCTGTTGGCAAGCTAATACATGTATTACGAGCTAAAGCGGTATTGTGTCCTGGGTTGCGAGTTGAGTTTAATAACCTGATCAATGAAGAAACGCTTGAATGGTATTACGAAGAAGGACTCTGTGATTATTTGAAAGGCAGTACCCGTGAAAATAATCCGCTGCCCATTGAGCCGTTTACCGGTTCATTAACCGGTACTAAGGAGGCTGTTGACTGGGCAGTACAATGGTTACCTGAAGGTGGCGAGCTATTGACTGAAAGCTACGTAAATCTGATTCCAACACCTTTAGGTGGTACACATGTCAATGGCCTTCGTTCAGGCTTGCTAGAAGCCATACGAGAGTTCTGTGAATTTCGCAATTTGCTTCCTCGTGGCGTCAAACTAAGCCCTGATGATCTATGGGAGAACTGTGCTTATGTGCTATCAACAAAATTGGCAGACCCCCAGTTCTCAGGTCAAACAAAAGAGCGCTTATCATCAAGAGAATGCGCCTCTTTTATTTCTGGTGTATCAAAAGACAGGTTTAGTCTTTGGCTCAATCAGCACACAGCTGAAGGCGAGCTATTATCTGATCTTTGTATTAATAATGCGCAAAAGCGCATGCGAAAAGCTAAAAAGGTTGCACGGAAAAAAGTAACACAAGGCCCAGCCCTGCCAGGAAAACTAGCAGACTGTTCTAGTCAGGACATGACGCGTACGGAGCTATTTTTAGTAGAAGGTGACTCAGCAGGAGGCTCGGCAAAGCAAGCAAGAGATAGAGAATATCAAGCCGTTATGCCCTTACGGGGAAAAATTTTGAATACCTGGGAAGTCGATTCCAGCGAAGTCTTATCCTCTCAAGAAATACACGATATTTCTATCGCTTTGGGTGTAGACCCCGGTTCAGAAAACCTAAAAGGACTCCGCTATGGAAAAATCTGTATCCTTGCCGATGCCGACTCTGATGGACTGCATATTGCCACATTGCTATGCGCTTTATTCGTACAGCACTTTCGCCCCTTGGTAGACCAAGGGCATATTTATGTTGCGATGCCTCCATTATATCGAATTGATGTAGCTAAAGAGGTTTTTTATGCCCTAGATGATGCTGAAAAAGAAGGTGTATTTCAACGCATAAAAGCGGAAAAGAAAAAAGGCAAGATAAACGTTCAACGTTTTAAAGGTCTTGGGGAAATGAACCCGCTTCAATTAAGAGAAACGACCATGTCTAGTGACACTCGTCGTTTGGTTCAACTAACCCTGGACGACTTTGAATCGACTATTCAGCATATGGATATGCTCTTGGCTAAGAAAAGAGCTTCGGATAGAAAGACTTGGTTAGAGTCTAAGGGCGATATGGCAGAGATTTTATAATTTTTGGGCTCTTGCAATGGCACTATGACAGCATAAGCGCCATTGCAAGAGCCCTCTTTCATAGCAACAATGGAAACAAATACTCCTTTGCTCCACTCCATAAGCTATAGCTGAAGCCTCTTGTTTTATCGTATCTAAACACTCGCCAGATTTGCTGCGTATGCATAGGTATTACAGCGGGCTAACAGGTAATAATCCAGCATATTACCCAAAGGATGACTTCAGGAGGGAAGTGTTGGTTGGAGAAAGGTTCCATGAGTGTGTCTTATGCAAAGGAAATATTTAAAGATTAACAACTATATCCGAATCTCAAATGCATTCCTGATTAAAACCATTATCATTCATAGCCAAGTTAAGAATAGCTGCTAAAATGTATAACTTTAAATCAAGATAATAAATATCGGTAGTAACTGAATTTCATTACTCTATAGGTTATATCATGAAGTTAAAAATAAAATCATGGATATTTTTTCTTTTATTTATCCAACTACCATTCATAACTATGCCAACCAATGCTTATGTTTTTGTAGAAAAAGCAAATAAAAAAATAGAGGAGTTATCTGAAAACCAGGTATTATCTAAAAAAAATAATGCACCTTATCGATTGGTATAAGCGTCAGATAGAAATTTTAACAAATGAGGTGGGCAAGTCATTTGTTGATGAATTGTTGCATAAGCAATTTTCTTGGCCGCTGAATAATATTGCTAATAAAACATTAGATCGTATTTTAGCTAATAGCAAGAATGATTCTGACCTGAATGATCATGAGCTAGATACTCAAGATGTAAATTTACATGTACCGAGCTTTTTTTTTGAAAAAGCACCCACTACTAATGATGATCTTACATCTAAACATATGCTTTTTTTATGTGATGCTGAATACCTTTGAACTCAAGACCTTATACAATTCCAGAAGGAAAAATGCCAGAAGATATTAATGATATTATTAATTATTTTAACAAAATTCTTGAAAAGATGTCTGATCGTAAGACTTGTCAGATAGAAGCCTATGATGCATCATTAGGACATAGAGTGGCAATAGAGCCTGAAAAACTACAAGATCTATTTATTGAAAGTTTTCCTGGAAACACAGATTTTGCCATGCAGCTTTGTTCTGATTCAATGGTCTGGTTTATGAACAATGCTGAACACACTGATAAAAAACTCATCCTCCCAGATTTAAAACGTATTTCCTCCTTAATATTAAATTATCCAGAAAGTAATGTGCTAATAAATACTGTTAACAAGCTTCATATAAAAAATATTGAATCAGCATTCCATACTTTTTTTCATTCTTATCATGATGCTTATTATGATAAAGGAGATCTTAGTTTATCAATATGGGTTAAACTATATGAAGGTGATTTATCACGTGTACTACCAAAATTATCAGATATAGAGAGTAAAATAAGCATAAGCATTATTTCAAATAACCAACGACGAGATAGCTTCGAAGGTAATTATTTTGCCGTAACAGAAGAGAGTATACCACCCAATACAGACCTCTATTTATTACAGTTATCTAGTGGTATACCCAAGTGAATTCAAGATGCAGGATCAAATACCTGAAAATTATCATTAATCCTGCTCGCTAACAAAGTTCCGATTTCTGGCAAGGTTACATGTAAAAAATTATTAATTTTCTGTCGG
>JAQYUY010000033.1 GCA_028728195.1 Endozoicomonas sp. (ex Botrylloides leachii) | reverse complement strand
TTGGATAGAAAACTGCCGCCGTTTATGGAAAAATACTGAGCGTAAATTGAACACAAGTCTTCAATTTACGCATTTAGCTTTCTTGGTACTATTGTTAAGAAGATTATGAACAGCTTCTTAGAATGGGTAAAGAATGACTCCATAGGTCTTTATTCAGGTGAAGATGCTGCCCCCAATGGGCTCCTGCTAAGAATGATAAAATTACCAGTCCATAGGCACTCAATATTTTTTCAACGTAACCAAGCAAAAGTATTTGATGGATATTAAAGCTCAAGCACACAGTGCAAATAATAAATGGGATTGCGCCAGCATAGGTTAAATAAGGAGAAATTTTCTTCATTGTTTTACCGCCTTAAAATTAGTTTTGCTTGATCTTCCCCTGAATACCTCAAGCTGAAAAGTCAAACATCTGGAGAAACCAGAACTCTTTGAATATTTCTGTTATCACTAGCTCATTAACCAGTTGTTATTTATTCTAACAAGCAACAGGTTGAAGAACTCAACAAGCCAAATCAAGACCTTAAGAGGTGCTTGCAAGAGACTTTTCAGCTATCTGTTGATTCAATTTCTTGGTCACGAAAAAAAGGTTTGTTACAAAGGTAACTTCATCATGTGTGCAGATGGTCATGTGCTACGCTAGCGCACTGGTTGGTAGTGATAGGCATAGGCCAGTGCGAACGGATCAATTATCAGCTATTAATTTATTATGACTAAAAGCTTCGGTGTTGCTTTTCTAAGAGTGATGTTTTTCAGGAAAGCGGTATATATGGGAAAAAATTAGAGAAGACGGAGTGTTTTTTATAGAGAGAAAGGCAATCGGAAATAGAAAAAAAATCCCGAAAATTTTGGGATTTTCAGGCTATGCCATCTCAGGAATATGAAGGTTTATTTAGTCCCAATGGCGGTGAGGGAGGGATTCGAACCCTCGATACGGCTACAAACCGTATACTCCCTTAGCAGGGGAGCGCCTTCAGCCGCTCGGCCACCTCACCGGGAACGGTAAACATCTTACTGATATAGCTTTTGAATGCAAGTAGTTTTTGAAACTACCAGCGATAGCGTAATTAATCTAGTTGTGTTGGTATTTGAATATAGCCGTTATCTTACTATTCACCGTACCTAGAAATAAGAACAAAGTTTTATCGATATAGATACAATATGCCGTCACACGGCTGGGCATAATAAAATACCCAGTTCATAAACTAGGTATTTAACCATCAAGTTACTGCTTGTATGTCTGTAGTAGGCTTTTAGTAAGCATCAGACATCAGCGGCTCATCACTGTATTCTTTTTCCTTTTGAATGCGTTGATATATTTCTTCACGATGCACAGCCACTTCCTTTGGCGCATTAACACCAATTCGAACCTGGTTACCTTTCACACCCAGAACAGTGACAGTGACTTCGTCCCCAATCATTAGGGTTTCTCCTACACGACGAGTCAGAATCAGCATTACAATCTCCTTATATTACATCTCTGTAAGTCAACAACCGTCAATCCCGAGCATGACACTGAATAGGCATGCTCATGCCATGGTTACTATTTAATTAAACAAAGAAAGGCCAAAAGCTCTATCATGTTTTTCATGATCTATTAGTGCCAATAGCGGCATAGTATCGTCTTAGATCTATCTTACAAGACACCTGAGAGAAGCAGTATATGCCAATCACCTCTTTTATGCCTAAAAAACTTTCCATAAAAACTGTAACGAAGACCCACAGAATTACTATGCGTAATTCTACTTGCCCGATTTATTTACACAAACCGGAATCTGCCTGTGCCATAAAATAGCCTTTGCTATTTATGTAGCCATCCCTTGCGCAACTTAGAACAGTCTAGTGCGTCTTAGCATCTCTTTGTTTGTTATTGTTCTTAGTTAGACATCTTTTGTTTCAACTGGTTCCTTATCAAGTTCAAATGTAGAATGTAACGTGCGCACGGCTAGCTCTAGGTACTTTTCTGAAATCACGACGGACACTTTAATTTCAGAGGTAGCAATAATTTCAATGTTGATACCTTCAGCAGCCAGAGCCTCAAACATTTTGGTTGCTACACCAGCATGTGAGCGCATACCCACTCCAACGATGGATACTTTCGCAATTTTATTGTTTCCCACATAATGATTGGCCGATAGCTCTTTTGCTACTTCACCAACAATCTCCATAGCTTCCTGGTAGTCATTCCTGTGCACCGTAAACGTAAAATCAGTGCTTTGATCTTCTCCTACGTTTTGAACGATCATATCCACTTCAATGTTGGCTCTGCTGATCGGTCCTAGAATACGGAATGCAACACCGGGAATATCGGGCACCCCTTTAATCGTCAGTTTGGCCTCATCTCGATTGAATGCAATGCCAGATACGACGGGTGATTCCATTTTGCTTTCTTCCTCCAGAGTGATCAGAGTACCGGGACCGTCCTGAAAAGTATGTAGTA
Organism: Endozoicomonas sp. (ex Botrylloides leachii); assembly: GCA_028728195.1. Lineage (GTDB taxonomy): Bacteria > Pseudomonadota > Gammaproteobacteria > Pseudomonadales > Endozoicomonadaceae > Endonucleibacter. The sequence goes on along the minus strand of JAQYUY010000033.1, from coordinate 20,299 downwards.
CGCGCAAATTGACATTATATTTACCTGCAAATTCTACTGATCGAATCTGCAGTACTTTTGAGCCAAGACTGGCCATTTCTAGCATTTCTTCAAAGGTAATGCTGCTTAATCGCCGAGCGTCTTCCACTACCCTAGGATCCGTAGTATAGACGCCATCGACGTCAGTATATATTTGGCATTCATATGCTTTTAAAGCAGCCGCCAAGGCAACGGCCGTAGTATCAGAGCCTCCGCGCCCTAATGTGGTGATAGCACCGGCATTATCACAGCCCTGAAAGCCTGCTACCACAACTACCTGACCCGCTTTTAGCCGAGCTTCAATATTATGGGTATCAATAGTCTGAATACGTGCCTTGTTATGGGTGCTGTCCGTGGTGATAGCAACCTGAGAACCCGTTAAAGATACTGCCGGACAATCAATGTCATTTAGTGCCATACTAAGCAAAGCAATAGTAACCTGCTCACCAGTGGAGAGCAGTACATCCATTTCTCGTGCACAGGGCTGCTGTTGCACAGCTTTGGCCATATCAATAAGACGGTTAGTCTCACCGCTCATGGCAGAAACCACTACAACAATATCGTGCCCCTGTGCTCGAAAACCTTTCACTTTTTCAGCGACACGCTGGATGCGTTCCAAGCTGCCAACTGAAGTACCACCGAACTTTTGTACTAACAATGCCATTTTGTTATATCGTACTGTGTCAATTAGCAAGATACCGAACGTATGATATCTACTGTAAATTTAGCCATACAACTGCACTAATAATGCGGGTGACAGTCTTACGCCGAAATGCTATGCAATACTATGACAAAGCATTTCGCTGGTGTGGCATTCTATTTCTCATGCTGGTTGTCAGCTAAAATTCAGCTGCAGCTGTGATCATTGACGTTCGCCCTTTATAATACGCCCATACAAAAAGCAGGGTATGAAGCCCGATTGAAGTTTAACCCGAATATATTCTCAATCAGGCCAGAAAGTGTAATGAGTTCGGCATATCGAAGGGCACGGCCAAGAACTCACAATTTTTTGCATCAGCAAGGTACAGCAGCATGCAGGCTAAATACTCCAGCTGACAAATGTTTATATTCTCTCTTCAAGCCAAGCTGCAACAGAATCTAGAGCTGTAGGCAGATTTTCTGGCTGCGAGCCGCCACCTTGTGCGAAATCAGGGCGACCACCACCCTTGCCTCCGATCTGCATAGCGACCATTTTTAATAAATCACCGGCTTTAACTCGACCGGTCAACTCAGCAGTGACGCCTGCTGCCAAAGGTATTTTACCTTCATTGGGTGCCGCCAGCACGATGACACCTGTACCCAACTTATTTTTGAGCTGATCGACCATGCCTCGCAATGATTTAGCATCAACCCCTGCTAATGTTGTAGCTAATAGTTTAACACCTTTTATTGTCACTGCTTGAGATATCAGATCATCAGTATTCTGGCTGGAAAGTTTTTGCTTTAGATGCAATATTTCCCGCTCATAGTCTTTACCTTCTTTAATTAACTGTCCGACTTTAGTAAGCAAGTCTTCAGGTTTAGTTTTTAAAAAATGGCTTACCGTTTGCAGTTGACTCAGCTGAGACTGTACCCAACTATCAGCCTTATAGCCAGAGACTGCTTCAATGCGGCGGATACCCGAAGCAATACCAGACTCCCCAATAATTCTGATAGAACCTATATCACCGGTGCGTTCAGCATGAATGCCGCCACAGAGTTCTACGGAGAAACAATTCTCTCCCATAGTCAGAACACGCACTTCATCAGTATATTTTTCACCAAATAAAGCCATAGCACCTTTTGCTTTAGCTTCCTCCATGCTCATCAGCTCACTCTTAACCGGCGTATTGGCTCGAATTTGCCGGTTCACAAGCATTTCTACCTCACGTAACTGCTCGACTGTGACGGCTTTGGGATGAGAGAAATCAAAGCGTAATCGCTCGGCATCAACTAATGAACCTTTTTGTGTTACATGGGTTCCTAGAAGCTGCCTTAAGGCAGCATGTAATAAATGAGTAGCTGAATGGTTTAAGGCAATAGCCATGCGTTTTTCAGCTGATACTTCCAGCTCAACAACCTGTCCAACCCGTAAACTAGCTGATATATTGCGCAATGTATGAATAAATACGGCACCTTGTTTTTGTGTATCAGCAATTAGTGCATGCTGGTTACCCCATCTCATGAAGCCAGTATCACCTACTTGGCCACCAGACTCAGCATAAAAGGGCGTGGTATCAACTACTGCTACAACCTCTTTATCTTGCGTTGACACCTGATCCGTTGACTCTAAAGATGTATCGCTACCGTTTTTCTTTGCAATAAAAAGGTGCTGCACAGTGGCCATGGCAGATGTGGTGTTATAACCGGTAAATTCAGTTTTACCTTCGATAATTAAATGATCATTGTAATTCACACCAAACTTACTAGCAGCTCGTGCTCTTTGGCGCTGTGCTTCTAATGCTGAGTCGAAACCAGCCATATCAACGGTCATATTGCGTTCACGGACAATATCCTGGGTCAGATCAACAGGAAAGCCATAGGTATCATAAAGCGTAAATACAATATCACCAGGAACAATAGAGCCTTTTAGATTAGCTATACTCGCTTTTAGCAAGCCCATGCCTTTATCAAGCGTACGGATAAACTGCTCTTCTTCTTTTAATAATGTGTTCTCTATAACACGTTGCTGTTCTTTAAGCTCTGGATAAGCATCCCCCATTATGCGGACTAGAGAAGCAACCAACTTATAGAAAAATGCATCCGTTGCACCCAGTTTATGGCCATGGCGGCAAGCACGGCGAATAATTCGACGTAGCGTGTACCCACGGCCATCATTAGCAGGCATCACGCCATCGGCAAGCAAAAAAGCACAGGAGCGAATATGGTCCGCAATCACGCGTAGTGAACTATCCGTTAATGCGATAGTATCATTAAGAATAGTGGCAGCATCTCTCAATAATGCCTGAAATATATCAATCTCATAATTACTATGAACACCCTGCAAAATAGCAGCTAAACGTTCTAAACCCATACCGGTATCAATAGATGGTTTTGGCAGAGGAATCATTTGGCCATCACTAGAGCGATTAAACTGCATAAAAACCATATTCCAGATTTCAATAAAGCGGTCACCCTCTTCTTCTGGCGTGCCAGGACGACCACCCGGTATATGATCACCGTGATCATAAAATACTTCAGTGCACGGACCACAGGGACCGCTATCGCCCATTTGCCAGAAATTATCAGATGCATAGGGCGCGCCCTTATTATCACCAATGCGAATAATGCTATCTTCTGGAATGCCAATATCATTTAGCCAAATAGCGTACGCTTCATTATCAGCTTCATATACTGTGACACACAGTTTTTCTTTAGGCAGCTTTACAACCTCAGTCAGAAATTGCCACCCATAAGCAATGGCTTCTTTTTTAAAGTAATCGCCAAAGCTAAAATTACCCAGCATTTCAAAGAAGGTATGGTGGCGTGCTGTATAACCCACATTTTCAAGATCATTATGTTTACCACCAGCGCGCACGCACTTTTGCGAAGTTGCTGCACGGGTATATGCCCGTCTTTCTCGCCCCAAAAAGGTATTTTTAAACTGGTTCATGCCAGCATTGGTAAAAAGCAAGGTGGGGTCATCATCAGGAACCAGCGAGCTACTGGCGACAACCTGATGTCCGCGCTCTTTAAAAAAATCAAGAAAAGCAGAGCGGATATCGGAACTCTTCATATAGGTTTGTCCACTGGGGATAATGAAAACGAAAAAGTATTATATAGAAAGCAATACAGCTTGGCATAGATCTTCTTTAAAAATCACCCACCCCCACATAACAAGGCAGGACCATGAGCCATAGCAAGGCTATTGCGAGGAGTTCCAACGCAGCGCTGGTATTCAGGTGGTCAGCTCAATAGCGTAGTTAGCAAAGATGATGGGTGTTATTCCTTATGAATCTGGGAAATGGCCTGCAATCGAGCAAGCAGGCTTGAAGTATCCCAACGATTACCACCCATGCTCTGAACATCTTTATAGAACTGGTCGACCAGTGCAGTGACTGGCAACGCCGCGCCAGTTTGTTCTGCCTCTTTAAGGCAGATACTTAAATCTTTTCTCATCCAGTCAACGGCAAAGCCGTGATTGTAGTCACCCGTTAACATCGTTTTATAGCGGTTTTCCATTTGCCAAGACTGAGCTGCGCCTTTAGAAATAACATCAATTACTGCTTCTTCATCAAGCCCTGCCTTTTGAGCAAAATGCAACCCCTCTGATAGCCCTTGAATTACACCTGTAATACAGATCTGGTTGACCATTTTTGTTAACTGTCCAGAGCCTATTGGGCCCATTAAGCGGGTGTTTTTTGCGTAACAGGCCATAATCGGTGCAATACGGGCATAGTTGGATGGTTGACCACCGCACATAATGGTTAACTGGCCGTTTTCTGCGCCAATCTGACCACCAGAAACCGGTGCATCAATAAAACCGAATCCTTTTTTCTCCGCAAGCTTACCAATCTCTCTAGCCATCTCTGCTGAAGTTGTTGTATGGTCAATAAAAATACTGTTTGATCTCATAGTCGAAAAAGCGCCGACATCACCCAGAGTCACCTCTTTCAAGTCATTGTCATTGCCGACACAACAAAAAATAATATCTGCTTCTGTTGCTACCTGAGCTGGCGTTATAGCAATAGTGCCAGTATATTCAGAGACCCAACGTTGTGCTCTTTCTATGGTTCTATTATATACAACTGTTTTATAATGCTGGCTTAGATGCGCAGCCATAGGGTATCCCATAACGCCCAATCCAATAAAACCAACACTCAATTTCTCTAGCATATGGCCACCTTAGCTTATTTATATTCACTGACAATTTGCTAAAACAGAATCACCTTATTGGCCTAAAAAATAGACGTCAACCTGCATAACAGCATTATTCCCCTTCCAGACCTGTAATAGGTGAGATGGAACTCCATTGCTTGCAGCTTGGACATTGCCAGTACATTTCCTTGCTCTTGAAACCACAAGATGAGCAGGCAAACACTGGTTTTTTTACCAGCATTTTATTGGTCAACTCTTTGAACAACCTGAAGCTTTCATGCTCTAGTTGTCCTAAAGATTGTTGTAGCGTGACCAACCTATTCAAGCCAATTAAGGTTGGACGCTTAGCCAGCTGCGCTATAAGAAAATTAGTAGCAAAGCGCTTGCCTTGCTCTTTTTCAATCAGTCGACTCATAGCCAAAACTATCATACTAGTAGGGCTTTCATTTAAGCACCTAACTAAATAGTTCTTCAGTCCTTTAGTACTAGGTAGGTTGTTATACGCTTTTTCTAGCATAGGAATCGATAACGAAATATAACGAACGTTTTGTTTTGCAATATTCTCTAGTGTTCTTACGGCATCACGATAGCGGCCCTCTTCATAATCCATCCGTCCCAGTAACAGGCTTGCTCTAACACAATCTTTGTCGCGAGCAAAAGCGACTTTAATATGGCGACGTGCGGAAGCCCTATTATTATTACCAAGATCCTCTTCCGCTTGCTCACAATAATACAAGGCTAATGCCTTGTAATAGTGTAAGCCCTGATTGCGCTTCAGGCTTTCAGCAATATCAATTGCCTTTAACCATTCTTTTTCCTGTTCATATATTTTTAACAGCTGTAACAGTGCTTCAGACTTTAATTCATGGTGATGCTTAACCATTTCTGTCAACATGGCTTCAGCGCGGTCAAAAAGCCCTGCATACATATAGTCTTTAGCTAGTTCAAGCTGTACTCTTCTTGACTGAACTGGTGTTAGACTAGGGCGCGCCAGTAAGTCCTGATGTACCCGAATGGAACGCTCAACTTCTCCCCGCTTACAAAATAGGGTACCCAGTGCCAGATAAGCATCAACATTATCACCACCGAGGTCTAATGCATGAATAAATGCATCTATTGCCTCATCTGGCTGTTCATTGAGTAAGTAGTTAAGTCCAACAAAGTAATCTTTTGTCACTGTTGACACTTGAGTTGACGGTTGTTTCTTTTTTTGCAAACGCCCCATTAAGTAGCCAAAACTTATTGCTACCAACAGCATGGCCAGCAAGATACTATCAGGCATCCGTCAAACCTTTTAACGAGCTGTCGCGTAGTTTTTTTATTTCTTTATCTCTTCTGCCTAACTTGCGCAATAAGCTGGCATTTTTAAGGCGTAATCTAATCAGTGCTAGCATTGATACAGCCAATCCGCTCAGTCCACCTAGGATATATGCGGAAATAAGAAAAGATGATGTTTTAAACGAAAGTGTCGTCCAACCAAACAGCTTTAGCTGCATCATATTGCTATTGGATGCCGTAAAGCTGACCAGAAGGATTAATATTAACAAAAAAGCAATAATTGCAGAAAAGCGTTTAATCCAAACCATTACACTTATCATCCAGCAAAATCGTGGTTTCTTAGGAACAGTTTCCATGCCAGTTGTGTATTCTAACTGTGTTATTGCTTTTACAACAGAGGTGCTATTAGTTAAAACTGCTAGCTACATTATGAATATTGCACATTGAACTGAAAGATAAGACGAAGCAATAAATCTTAGCTATAGCAAGGAACCTCAACGTAACATGTCAGTTCAACGAGGCACCTTTATATAGTTAAAGCACACGTAGCATACAACGCACTACCTTTTACTATGTCAAATCCTCAAATAAATATACTTTGTTTACATGCTTTATAATAGCGATTCTATTATTTTACTCAATATATACCCACTTTCTGCTGGCTCTATCACGCAAATAGCTCACCAACAGGTAAAGCAACCCGAGGAGGTACCCGTTGAGCAACGGGTATAATATTTTCACTAGCTATAAAGATGAGTTTTAATATCGTCATTAGCTACATAGCCAAAGCAGAACCGCTAACAAGAGAAGTGTACATCAAAATGCAGTTTTGTGACTATGTCGAGACTTATCTACCCGCTCTCGCATTTCTTTCCCTGGCTTGAAGTGGGGGACGTATTTTCCTGTTAGGTGAACAACCTCCCCTGTCTTTGGGTTTCTTCCAACCCTTGGTGCCCGGTAATGAAGAGAAAAGCTACCAAAGCCGCGTATTTCTATCCGCTCATTATTAGCCAATGTTTGAGCCATTTGCTCAATTATTGCCTTTATTGCCAGCTCAATATCCCTGATTGATAACTGGGGCTGTAACTCGGCAATCCTTTCAATCAACTCAGATCGAGTCATAGCTATTTTCCTTCCCTGCTACGTCCTTTTGTCTCTCTTATAGGCGCATAAGTTTAAGCTCAAACTCAAATATATACCGTATGGCAATCACTCTTTAGGCTCACTCAGAATCTATAGAGTCTAAAACATTGCCTTACATTAACATCAATGTTTCAATGCAAACGGAGATTATTAAGTACCAATCCTTAGTGGCAGCCGTGTATTACGTTGTACATCCGCATTATCAGGCTTCTTTTACACTAGCTAACCACAATATATAAATCAAGTCACTGGTATTGATAAACAAAAAAAGGTCAGAAACAAAGTTCTGACCTTCTTGAGTTTAACAGCGTTCTTAGATAAAGCCGTTATGCCTTACTTACTTTCCATCTGAGCCTTGATAAGATCACCAATAGTGGTTGGACCAGACGGTTCATTTTCCTGCTTATTGCGTAGATCTTTCATCATTTGCTTTTCTTCAGCTTGATCTTTAGCTTTAATCGACAAATTGATGTTACGGTTCTTGCGATCTACGCTGATGATACGCACATCAATCTCTTCATCCTTTTTCAGCACATTAGTGGCATCTTCAACACGATCAACACTAATTTCAGAGGCTTTCAAGGTAGCCATTACATCATCAGCAAGTTTAACGGTAGCGGCTTTAGCAGTGACTTCTGTGACAACACCTTTAACAACAGATCCTTTTTCGTGTAAAGAAGCGTAAGCAATGAAGGGGTCTTCGGACATCTGCTTGATACCCAGTGAGATGCGCTCACGCTCTGCGTCAATAGCCAGAATAATAGCTTCTACTTCTTCACCCTTACGGTATTGACGAACGGCTTCTTCACCCGTTTCACTCCATGAGATGTCAGATAGATGAACCAAGCCATCAATGCCGCCATCTAAGCCAATGAAAATACCAAAATCAGTAATCGATTTGATTTTTCCAGAGATCCGATCGCCTTTATTAAAGTTTCCAGAGAACTCTTCCCATGGATTTGCTTTACATTGCTTAATGCCTAGGGAAATGCGGCGGCGTTCTTCATCAATATCCAGAACCTGAACCCCGACCTCGTCCCCCAATCCAACTACTTTACTTGGGTGAATATTTTTATTAGTCCAGTCCATTTCGGATACGTGTACAAGACCTTCAACGCCTTCTTCCAGCTCAACAAAGCAACCATAGTCGGTCAGGTTGGTGACTCGGCCAGATGCACGAGCCCCCTCTGGGAAGCGCTTAGTAATAGCTATCCATGGATCTTCACCCAACTGCTTCAGTCCGAGGGATACGCGGTTACGTTCACGATCGAACTTCAGTACTTTAACATTGATTTCATCACCAACATTAACGATTTCGCCAGGATGTTTGATACGCTTCCATGCCATATCAGTAATATGCAACAGGCCATCAACACCGCCTAGGTCAACAAAGGCACCATAGTCAGTTAAGTTTTTAACGATACCTTTAACTTCTAATCCTTCCTGTAGGGAACCTAACAGCTGTTCTCGCTCAGCACTATTTTCAGCTTCGAGAACACTGCGACGAGAAACGACAACGTTATTACGTTTTTGATCTAGCTTGATGACTTTAAACTCAAGTTCTTTGCCTTCTAGGTGCGCTGTGTCACGAACAGGTCGTACGTCGACCAGAGAGCCAGGCAAGAACGCACGGATAGTATTTACATCAACAGTGAAGCCACCTTTAACTTTGCCGCTAATAACGCCTTTAACAACATCTTCAGCCTCAAATGCCTTCTCAAGCTCGCCCCAAGCTTCCATACGCTTCGCTTTTTCACGAGATAGGCGGGTTTCACCGAAACCATCTTCCACTGCATCCAAGGCTACTTGCACTTCATCGCCCAAAGCGATATTCAATTCACCATTTTCATCTTGGAACTGGGCTTTCGGGATAACGCCTTCAGACTTCAGACCGGCATGTACAGTAACCCAGTCGCTATCGATATCAACCACAACGCCACTGACAATGGCGCCAGGCTTCATTTCGATGCCTTTTAGGCTTTCTTCAAATAATTCGGCAAAGCTTTCGCTCATGATCCTTCCTGTAACAACAATTTTGCAGCACCTTACATTCTATTCTTACTTTTCAGTAAAATAACAGAAACTCAGGGGCTACATGTATACCGCATTACCAGCCTGTGCGGGTTAACCTTAAAGGGTGTGAAAGCTGGAATGCTGGCCGTCAATTCACTCCACACCACCTGAAAAAATGTACTTTTAAACTGCAAATCTTTATTAAATTTGCGTATAGCACATTAAGCATCAAAACGTATTCGCTACGCTATAATAACAAACCCTTTTTCCTAAGCTCGCCTATAACCGTATGAAATACGTCATTGATACTCAGGGAACTGCTGTTAATAATAATGGCGTCGACAGCAGGTTTTAAAGGGGCTATCACTCGATGCTTATCTCGCTGATCTCGTGCGTTTATATCAGCTAAAACATCGGAGAAATTACCATGAATTCCTTTTGATTGCAACTGAGCTAACCGTCTTTTCGTACGTTCTTCTGCACTGGCAGTCAAGAAAAATTTGATAGGCGCCTCGGGAAAAACAACGGTTCCCATATCTCGCCCATCGGCTATCAATCCAGGGACAACTGCAAAATGTCGTTGCCGCTGAAGCAACGCATCTCGAACTAAAGGCAGTGCAGCGACTTTTGAGGCATTAGCTGCCATAGTTTCTGTTCTTAGCTCAATGTCAACAGAAATGCCTTCAAATAGGGTGATCAATGCAGCTGAATTTTCAGCAGGAATAAACTGAACATTAAGGCTTCTAGCCAAAGACGCAACACTCTCCTCATCATTAAGGTCAACCTGATGTTTGATCGCAGATAACGCGGTTAACCGATAAAGCGCACCGCTATCGAGTAAATGCCAGCCCAGTTCTTTTGCTAGCATGGCAGCAATGGTACCCTTCCCTGACCCGCTGGGTCCATCAATGGTTACAATGGGTATAGATAATGTATTATTACTCAACGGACTTCCTCAAAAGAGATATCGTCATACCTATGCTTTCCGCCAAGCGAATAAAATTGGGGAAAGATGTTGCTACGTTAGCGCAATCTAAAATATGTATTGTTGACGTTGCTTTAAGTGCTGCCACAGCAAAGGCCATTGCAATACGGTGATCACCATAACTATCAACCGTCCCGCCTGTTAGTTGCGTAGTGCCTTCAATAATTATCCCATCAGGCAGCGGCCTTGCATCCACACCTAATACTTGCAACCCATCCGCCATGGATTGAATGCGATCACTTTCCTTTACCCGCAGCTCTTTAGCACCTGTTAATACTGTTTCGCCTGAAGCAAGTGCCGCCGCCACAAATAAAACAGGAAACTCATCAATTGCAATGGGCACCAGCTCATGGGGTATTTCGATACCTTTCAGTAAGGCCGATTTAACACGAATATCAGCTACCGGCTCGCCACCGATCAAGCGTTCATTGGTTACCGTAATGTTCGCCCCCATCAAGCGAAGGATATCAATAACGCCAGTACGGGTCGGGTTGACACCAACATGAGATAATTGAAGGTCAGAACGTTCAGCAATTGTGGCTGCCACGATAAAAAATGCTGCTGATGAAATATCCGCAGGTATATCAATAGAGGTACCGATTAACGTCCCGCCTCCGGTAATTTCAACGTTATCAGGTGTCATCCTGACAGGATAACCAAAGCCAGAGAGCATACGGAAGGTGTGATCACGCACAATACCCGGTGATGAGACTGTCGTCGTGCCTTCAGCATACATACCTGCTAATAATAAGCAGGACTGAACTTGAGCTGAAGCAATGGGCATAGTGTAATGACATCCTGTAAGAGTAGCCCCGCCTTTAATTTGTAGCGGTGATGTACCCTGCTCATTTGTGCTAATAGCGGCTCCCATTGCGGTTAAAGGCTCTATGATACGGTTCATAGGGCGAGAGGAGAGAGATTCATCCCCTGTCAGGGTTGTATCAAATGATTGAGCAGCCATTAAGCCTGCCATTAGTCGCATAGCAGTGCCTGCATTACCTAGATAAAGCGGTTCAGCGGGTTTTTTCAAACCATTCATGCCAACACCGTGGATAATGACCTTGCCATGATCCGGACCTTCAATAGCAACACCCATCTTTTTAAATGCTTGCAAGGTCGCCAGCGCATCTTCACCTTCAAGAAACCCCTCAATAACCGTTGTTCCCTCAGCCAAAGCACCGAGCATAATTGCACGATGTGAAATGGACTTATCTCCGGGCACTCGAACAGTACCCATTAGCGGATGACTGGGTTTGGCTAGAAATGTTTGTAAATGATTGTGCGAACGCTTCATATATTCTCTTCTTGCTGACAGCGTTGAAAACTGCGCTCGGGCACATTGAGCACGCTCAAAAAGGGCGAGCAGCTGTTGGCTATCATCTTGTTCAATAGCCTGACGCAGCACCCCCAATGTTTGTAAAAACTGATCAAGTCCATGCAGTACAGCAGTTTTATTTTCCAAGGCAATATCATGCCACATAGTAGGGTTACTTTCTGCTATACGGGTAGTATCACGAAACCCTCCAGCAGCATAGTGAAAAATAGTCTGGTTATTGGTATTATTGACCAACGTATTGACCAGCGAAAAGGCGATAAAATGGGGTAAATGACTCGTCAGAGCAAGCACCTTATCGTGGTAATCAACACTCAGGTAACTCACCTTTGCCCCACATTGCTCCCAAAGACATTTCACTTTGATAAGAGCTGCTTTGCTGGTGACCGGCAGGGGGGTTAACAACACGTTATGAGCAACAAATAAGCTAGCATTTGCTGCCTTTATGCCACTTCTTTCAGAGCCTGCAAGGGGATGGCCTGGCACAATATTGGCAGGTATGTTACCAAATACCTGTTGAGCGGCATTAACAAAAGATGATTTGCAACTACCTGCATCAGTGATGACTTTTTCTGTTAGATCCCATTGAGCTAACAATTCCAGCACCGGTTTCATGCCCAACATAGGTACTGATAGTAAAATAACCTGCGCAGCAGCCACAGCCTGTTCTAGCGAATCTGCACCGTAATCAATAGCCCCTGATGATGCAGCCTCATCAATCACTTTAGCATGCTGATCATAACCAATAAGCGTGTAATCTTCTCCAGAGGCTTTCAATGCTTTGGCAAAAGAACCACCAATAAGTCCTAGCCCTATAACCAAAATGGTGTGATTTGAGCATTTATTAATCGTCATTTAGGCGCCTATAATATTGCTTTCATCACATCAAGGCACCGCTGATTTTCATTAGGCGTCCCAATAGAAATTCTCAAATGCTCCGGCAGATTATAATTTGCAATGGGTCTGACAATAACGCCTCTACTTAGCATACGCTGATAAATGGTTTGAGCATTCTGCTTCATGTTAACGCAAATAAAATTGCCTGATGACGGTATACATTCAAGGCCAAGCTGGGTTAAGCCTGAGTGCAATTGTTTCATGCCTTGATTATTAATAGCTCGAGTGCGATCAAGATAATCTTCATCAGAAAGCACAGCCAGTGCCGCCTCCTGCGCCAACACATTAACATTAAAGGGCTGCCTTAAGCGGTTAAGTATACCGGCAACATCAGGATGCGAAACACTGTAACCTACCCGACAGCCTGCAAGGCCATAGGCTTTAGAGAATGTTCTCGTGATTACTAGGTTCGGAAACTGTTTTATTAGGGTAATGCTATTACTTCTTTCAGGCTCATCTCTGTACTCGACATAAGCTTCATCCAGTACCACCAATACGGTATCAGGTACTTGCTGCAAAAAAGCAATCAACGCACTTTCGCTAAAGCAGGTTCCGGTCGGGTTATTTGGGTTTGCTAAAAAAATCATTCGGGTATTGGCTTCAATGGCTTCAACCATTGCATTCAGGTTATGTGCCTTGTTCAATGCGGGCACAACTAAACCTTCTGCACCTGTCGCTTTAATGGCTAAGGAATAAATAAAAAATGCATATTCTGAGTGAATGGCAGATAATCCAGCCGTCAAATAACATTCGGCTAACAGTACCAACACATCATTAGAACCATTACCTAGTGTAATTTGTTTAACGTCAATATCGTATTTCGTAGCTAACGCCTGTTTTAAATAAAAGCCATTAGCATCGGGGTAACGAGATATCTCTGGCAATACTTTCTGCATCGCAGCCAATGCAGACTGGGGAGCTCCCAATGGGTTTTCATTGCTTGCCAGTTTAATAATTTCGCCAGCAACTAAGCCCTGTTTACGAGCAAGCTCATCAATAGGCTTGCCGGGCTGATAAGGTTGCAACGATTGAATGCTGGGCATGGCCAGTGCTAAAAAGTCACAGCTCATGAAAGCCTCTGTATTATTTGGTGCTAATTTTTCAGTCTACATACGCCATTAACTGTTTCATTATTACCAGCGAAGGGTTTTTTCATCCTCATGCCTATGAACATGTGGGTTAAAGCACCCCTTTGGGGTATGAGCCAAGTACTTTTAATTCATTAGCCCGATCAGTGAGTCGTTCTAGAACCCTTTTAACAACAGGGTCGTCTTGATGTCCTTCAAAATCAATGAAAAAAACATAGTTCCATGTGCCGCTTCTTGATGGTCGAGTCTCTACTCGGGTCAAGTCAATGTTATGAATGTAAAAAGGTTCAATAACAGACTGAAGCGCACCGGGCTGATTTCTCATACTGACAATAATCGAAGTTTTATCTTCTTTGCCTTGCAGGTCGCTCCTAGGTACCGGTGTATTCCCTATAATAAGAAATCGAGTCGCATTATCTGGACGATCTTCTATCTTTTCAGCAATCTTTTCAAGGCCATAAAGCTCAGCCGCTATATCGCCTGCAATGGCTGCCGCATTCCATTCTCCTCGAACCCGCTTGGCCGCTTCTGCATTAGAAGTTACCGCCACACGCTCAGCCCGTGGTAAGTGAGCATCCAACCATTTTCTACATTGCGCAAATGACTGGGAGTGAGAATAAATACGACTTATACTATCTCTATGGGTGTTTTCAGATACCAGCATATTATGGTGAATTCTCAATACCACTTCACCGCAGATTGTCAGGGAATGACTCAAAAAGCTATCAAGTGTATGATTGACGACACCTTCGCTGGAATTTTCTACCGGTACCACACCATAATCAACAGCTCCAGCGCTGACTTCACGAAAGACTTCATCAATGGCAGGCATGGGTGTAGATACTGCACAATGCCCAAAGTGTTTAATTGACGCTTGTTGTGTAAATGTGCCTTCTGGGCCTAAATAGGCCACCTTAAGCGGTGCCTCTAAAGCTAAACATGCCGACATAATCTCTCGGAATAAGCGCGCCATGACTTCATCATCTAACGGTCCTTTATTACGCGCCATAATAGCGCGCAAAACCTGTGCTTCTCGCTCAGGTCGATAAAATACCGTGGGCTCACCAGATTGTTCACAGGCCGATTGTTTGACCTGTGCTACCTGTTGGGCACAACGAGCCCGGTGACTGATAAGAGTAAGAACTTGTTGATCCAGCTCATCAATATTCTGGCGCAACCCATCTAACTTTTCTTTTGTCATTTCACTTTCCACATACAGCTCAGTTATTGGGCTTTACTAATGGGTTTGATTTGGGCAACTGAAAGCGCAGAGTCTATCAATTTTCTCAACTATCGCATAGTCAGCAAAAAAGGAAGCAAACCACCGAGGGTCAGCTCAGCGGATGCATACATGGTTGAGCCGATACGCAGAGTCCATAGGTAAAAAGTACGCTAATTAGCCATAACGGCGTTCAAATTCAGCCATAAAACTAACCAGTGCATCAACTTGCTGTTCAGAAACTGCGTTATAAATACTGGCTCGCATACCACCTGCCGCCTTATGACCTTTTAAATATAAAAAGCCTTCTTGTTCCGCTTCTGCTAGAAACGTGCTGTCAAGCTCAGGTTTTTTCAATGTAAAAGGCACATTCATTTTTGAACGCCATGCTTTGCTTACACTGTTTTGGTAAAAACCTGTTTTATCAATCATGCCGTACAGCTTAGCAGCCTTACGGCTATTGACTTTATGCATAACCTCTAAGCCACCTTGCGCTTTCAACCATCTAAAGACCAAGTTAGCCATATACCATGCAAAAGTAGGCGGTGTGCTGTACATCGACTCTCTGGCAACCTGAGACTTATAGTGAAAAACAGACGGACAAAAGTGACTTTCTCGGTTTAATAAATCATCTCTGATAATCACCAGCGTTAATCCTGCTGGACCTATATTTTTTTGTGCACCAGCATAGATAACGCCAAAGCGGCTAACATCAACAGGGCAAGACAGAATGCTTGAAGACATATCAGCGACAAGCGGTACCGAGCCACTGTTAGGCACCCAGGGGAATTCAAGGCCACCAATTGTTTCGTTGGGCGTATAGTGCAAATAGGCGGCATCAGGGTTACGCTGCCATGTATCTTGGTCCGGCATATCGAGAAAATTATTGTCTTCACCAGAGGCCACTGTTTCGACGTTTAAATAACGTTTTGCCTCGGCAATGGCTGTTTTAGCCCAAAAACCACTATGTACATAATCCGCAGAGCTATAACCGTCTTTAAGGTTCATTGGCACTGCCGCAAACTGACCTCTGGCACCGCCTTGAAGAAACAGAACGCGGTAGTTATTTGGTATAGACATCAGTTGGCGTAAATTTTTTTCTGACTCTTCTGCCAAAGCGATAAAGGCCTTACCACGATGACTAACTTCCATGACAGATGCCCCCTGACCTTGCCAGTTCAGCAACTCATCTTGAGCCTGCTCAAGAACAGCTTTAGGAATAGCTGCAGGGCCAGGAGAAAAATTATACGCTCGACCGCCAAGGCTTGCGAGCAAATTATCAGCCACTTTATTCATTGATCTTCCCCTCTGATCATATCGATAATTATGGTCACTAATTAAACAAGTAGATTAATTACGAAAGCTATAGGTATGCTGCCTATTACATCATAACCCTATTATAATTAGGTTCTCACCTAGGGAAAAGGAAGGATAGCACAAGCCTAGAGTAAGACAGGATGGCCTATGTAAGAAAATATTTTAAATTAATGCATGCCGGCTAGTTCAGTAAGCCTGAATAGAAAGTATCATGAGCACATTTTGATCTAATAAGACGACTTTTCAAAATTGATAACTGTCAGACTGATTTTTAATTAATCTATGCACTGACTTTTAATTATAAACGACTAACATTTTTTAAATAAAAAAATCTTTTAAACTTTATAGTGCTACTATAATAAATGACTAAAGCTTTCAGAGAGAGTTAAATAATGAAGTTATCTGCATTGAACGCTAAGGCTCATTATAAAAGTAGTATTAATATTGTTCTAATTATTTTGTCTATTTGGGCATTTATTAGTTTTGGTTGTGCGATTATTTTTAGAGATTGGATGGACGCAAATATGCCACATATAGGGCATGCTCCTTTTGGTTTTTGGATGGCACAACAAGGCTCTATTATTGGCTTTGTTATTCTTCTTGTAATTTATACGTTGTTAATGAATAAGCTTGATGATAAATACGGCTATAGCGAGGACGAGTCATGAGTCAAAATGCCTATAACTTTATTTTTATAGGGATAACATTTTCTCTTTACATCGGCATATCTCTTTGGGCAAAGTCGCGGTCAATAAAAGACTATTATATTGCAGGTGGGGGTGTTTCAGCATTTTCTAATGGAATGGCTACAGCAGCTGATTGGATGTCTGCTGCAACATTTATTTCTATGGCGGGTATTCTTGCTAGCTCTGGCTATGATGGCTCACGATTTTTAATGGGTTGGACAGGCGGCTTTGTTTTACTGACAACATTGATGGTACCTTATTTAAGAAAATTTGGTAAAGCGACAGTAGCAGACTTTATTGGCGATCGCTTTTATTCAAAGACTGCACGTCTTGTTGCTGTTTTTTGTGCCATTTTTATCTGCATGATATATATCATGGGGCAGATGCGTGGCGTAGGTATTGTTTTTTCACGACTTTTTAATATAGAAATAGCTACGGGTGTATTAATTGGAGCAGGCATTGTATTTTTTTATGCTGGATTAAGTGGTATGAAAAGCATTACATACACTCAAGTAGCACAATACTGTGTAATGGTTTTTGCTTATACTATTCCAGTAGTATTTGTATCTATTGCTTTAACCGGTCATATTATACCGCAGCTTGGTTTTATCGGTGACTTCACTAAAGGCGGTAGCGAAGCAGTTCCTTTACTAACAAAAATAAATACTATATCAACCGAGCTGGGAGTGAATAAATATACTGATGGTTCACTTTCAATTATTGATATGTTTTGTATTACCGCTGTATTGATGGCAGGTACAGCAGGGTTACCTCATGTACTTGTTAGATTTTTTACAGTAAAAAATGTTAAGGCTGTTAGAGTATCAGCGTGTTGGACACTTATTTTTATTGCTATTATTTATCTAACGGCTCCTGCCTTAGGACTTTTTGCTAGAACCAATTTAGTTGATACAATCAACAATACACCATACCAAGAAGCTCCAGCCTGGTTAAAAAACTGGGAAAACCAGGGAATGCTTGCTTGGGTTGACAAAAATAATGATGGCACTATGCAATTTGGTAAAGGTAACGCATTTTATGGGAAGCCTACCATGGATGAATCGCGTGGTGCACATGGTCAAAGACTCGTTAAAAATAAGCTATCTGAAGACCCTAATGAGCTTTATTATGACCGTGATATCATTGTATTAGCAAACCCTGAAATGGCAGGCTTACCAAAATGGCTAATTGCTTTAGTTATAGCAGGGTGCATTGCGGCTGCTTTATCCACAGCAGCAGGATTGCTTTTAGTGTTATCAACATCAGTATCTCACGATTTAATGAAAAAAATTATAAAGCCAGATATTTCAGATAAACAAGAAATAAATTATGCGCGTATAGCATCATTTGGAGCACTCGTCATTGCTGCGTATTTTGGCATTCACCCTCCCTCAAGTTTTGTCGCGAAAACAGTTGCTTTTGCTTTTGGTTTAGCAGCATCATCTTTTTTTCCAACGCTATTATTAGGTATCTTTACCAAGAGAGTAAATCGTGAAGGCGGTATTGCTGGTATGGTATGCGGTATAACATTTACACTGTCTTATATTATATATTTTCAATTTATTGCACAGCATACACATTATTTTTTGGGTATTTCTCCTGAAGGGATTGGTTTTCTTGGCATGATTATTAATTTTGTCGTAGCCTTTGTTGTATCAGCATTTACTCAACCCATTCCAAAATCAGTTTCGACTATGGTAGATGATATTCGTATCCCTAGTAGTAATAGTGGTCTATCTAGAAATTAATCCACAATGTATTTTCTAGTATAGATTAATATTCATTATTTAGATTATAGCCAGTGAATTTTTATATTATTTTTTTACTGAAAAGTTCATGAATTAAAATAGTATGCTAACCAAGAAAATGGCTTATTTCGCCTATCATGCCATTCGTAACGTGATTATTATGCCAGTGGTATAATAATCACGTTACGAATTTAAGGTGTCGATTCCATTTACAAACCTTGGTTTAGCTGCTCCTGCATATCCATGACGCGAGCTCCGACGCCCTTCATCCTTTAAACACTCTACTACTTCGTTTAGACAACAATATTGTTTCAATTCGTTCATAAAATAAGACCACGAGATATCATGCCCGCCAAGATTGTAAGCAACTCTTTTAAGCTGCAAAGGAGTCCATATAATACGTTTATGCGTAAAACTAAATTTAGATCTCACACCCGCTAATAAAACACGAGAAACAATAGTCGTGCAATTGTTAAAAGCCTCGTTATATTTCAATATTTTTTTGTTCCTTATGGCTTCCCAAGTAGAGATCATTTTCTTAGTATCTAACTTTATATTGCTAATTCTTATAACATGATCAGGAGCATAAGAAGATAACATGAGGTCTCGCTGAAGATCCTTAGCGACTAGGTTTTCATCTCTAGAATAAGCAATCTCAGGTTCTTTCCACCAAGAAACATATGGATGAAATTTAATATTACACCATCCCCAGTTATCATTAATATTTAACGCAGCATGCCCTACTGTATAATGTGATAGTTTGGTACTTATCCGTGATATCATATTATTGTTATTCCAAATAATAACTGTTGTCATAATAGGAACCTCTGACATTAAGGTAAGATGCTATGTAGCAATTTTAAATGAATGCTGTTACAAGTATGGTTAAAATTATCTATTATGCAACGATGGTTATCTCGCTATTGTGGTTGCCTTATACCCATCGAATTTTTTAATAGCGCTATTGCGCTGGCTATCCTAATAGCAGGTAGTGATTCAAACCAGTTGATCTATTATCTTTCTAAATTTTTCTTCGGGGTTCTCATGGCTATAGTTTAGGTTATTTGTATCTAAATACGGCTTAACGTATTATTGATCTCATCATAAAGGTTCATTTTTTCGTGGAAAAGCCAGAGCTCTTAATATCAAACATTACGACAGTAGTTGATCATTTAAAAAGTGCTAGCTTTATGAAGCCTAAGATAAATTTGAACATATAGCAGCTCAACTAGCACCTTTTCATCAGGTATAGCTTAGGAAGTCACTCGTCAGCCTAAATAGGTTAAATGCCTGAGCTAGCTAGACTACCTCATCTCTAAGTCGCTTAACCTGATATTTTTCCAGTCTTTTCTTAGTCTTGATGCCTTAAGCGCTCAGCTTCAGCTTCCTTAACCTTAGGTAGCTGATCTTTAACTATTTTAGTTATCTCATCCTCAGTTAGCCTATACTTAACCTTACGAAGTATCTGGCGATCAGTTATCCTATCATTATTATTTAGTCTAGCTATCGCATCCTCAATTGATTCATGCTTAGCTATCTCAAGTTCAGGTAGTAAACGATTAGTTATCTCACGATCCTCAGCCAGAGTCAGCGGGGGCCTAGCTTGAGCAAGATTAAATCTATCTATCTCATGCTCAGATAGTTCATATACATTTCTTAACCTGATGTGTGACTTTAAATTGAGAGCATAGGCGCAAACTGCATAGGCTCACGCCCAGCTTGAATGTTCAAGTAAATGCCAACAGTGATGCCCAGCAGCTTCCGAGCTACACGACTT
>JAQYUY010000032.1 GCA_028728195.1 Endozoicomonas sp. (ex Botrylloides leachii) | reverse complement strand
AGTAATGTTTAACGAACAGTGCCCCAATGTACGATGAGATAGCTTAGTACTTATTCCTGATATTATATTGTTGTTATTCCAAATAAAGACTGTTGTCATCATTAAAACTCCAACCATTAAGACAGCATGCTGCGCATCAAAAATATGATAATAGTATCGTTTAAAATATATACTACGTCAGTTTTTTATTCCGAATAATAGTTATATAAAAAGAAGTCAAAAGTCTTTTATAGACTTATTAAATGTTAATATGCCGTTTTTTTGTTGACGAATCATATGCATTGATCACCGATTTATCTCCATCACCACTATGCGGCCATTAGCATTTTAGTCTGATCGCAATAATTTAAGTTAGCTTACCTGCCACTTAGATGAGCAATAAAAAAGATCCACAATAACGTCGGGGCGAATTTATCGTAAATTTCTTCTGATCTGGAGAAGCATATAGTCCTTCGATCTAGTCTATTTATCTGAGTTGTCAATGTAAGGTTGTTCCTCTCAATTCCCTTAGTAAACTGCTTCCTAGCAACATGAATGCCCTGAGGCAGGTAGCGTTTATAAGTCTGCCAGACATCAGTACAAAAATAACTGAAATAATATGGCTTGAGTAAGCTCAGTAACCTTTTCAAGGTTGATGAAACTCTGCGGCCAAAGGGATGGGCTATGATACGCTTGAGGCGAGGCTCTCAAGCATAGAACAACCAGCGCTGATTCTTCTTGTTTCTGACGTAGCTCCATTGCTGGTCCATATGGCAGAGTAGCTGAACCTGTGAATTTTGAAAGGGTGGGCGGGTCACTTGTCTAGGCGAGAGTTTTTAAACGCTTGATGCATCACCACCACTTTTGGGTATCAATGCCATTCACAAATCTTGGTTTAGCTGCTTCCTTATATCCATGACGTGAACTTCGACGTGATTTACTTTTTAAATAGTCTATTATTTCTTCTGGTATATCACTGTCATATGTCAGTTCATCTATGAAATGAAGCCATGAGATATCACGTCCTCCAAGATCGTAAGCAAGCCTTTTAACCTGCAAAGGAGTCCATATTATACGCTTATGAATGAACTTAAAATTAGACCTCATACCAGCTAATAAAATACGAGAAGCAATATCGGAACAATTGTTAAAATATTTATTATATCTTGCCGTTATATCAATTTTTATAGCCGCCCAAGTAGACATCATTGTCGTAGTGTCTAGCTTTATATCATTAATTTTTATAACATGATCTGGAGCATAAAGCTCCAGAAAAATATCCTCCTTCAATTGCTCGACTACTAGCTTACAGGTAGGAATAATATAACCATTACGCCACCAAGTAACATATGGTTTTAAGTTTATCGGGCATTTCCCCCATTTATCAGTAATGTTTAACGAACAGTGTCCTATTGTAAAATGAGATAGCTGAGTACTTCTTGTTGATACTATATTGTTGTTATTCCAAATAAAGACTGTTGTCATCATTAAAACTCCAATCATCAATACAGCATGCTGCGCATCAAAAATATGATAATAGTATCGTTTAAAATATATACTACGTCAGTTTTTTATTCGAATTATTGTTATATAAGAAGAATTCAAAAGTCTTTTATGGACATTTAAATTTTAATATGCCGTTTTTTTTTGACACATGATATGCATTGATCCTAGCTTAATCTCCATCACTACTATGCGATCATTAGGCACTTTGATTTCATCATAATAATTGAAGTTGGCTAGCCCTGCTAGATGGATTAGCAATAGAAAATATTCATGATAAGGTGAGGAGAAAGTGTATTTCAATAAATCATTATCAATTTATTTGATGCGTACCAAAAATAACACATTTAATAAGATTATTTCCTACATAGTTCAGTTTATGCAGAAAACATGTGTTGAATAGATAATAATTTCTGGGTAATTTTTTCGCTGTAGACAACAATGGTTTTTGGTACGTATTTATTCGGAAAAGATTTAATGCTTTCAGTGATAAAATTCCATGCCATTACTGCCTTGCCTAGTGGCATATTTGCATGGCGGTGGTTTTTTAATTCTTGCTTCAGATTACTCAAGCGCTTAGTAAACCGCGTTGACATGGCATGAAGTTGTTGCTGGGTTGTGTTAGTAAGCAGAGTGTTGTCCGTAAAAGGAAGCTGTAAATAAGCATGCGTTAATCTATGTATTAATAAAGCAGCAGTTATAAAACGAAATTCTTCATTATGAACTTTTCTTGCCAATAAATTTTTTCTGACTCTCTGCAACTCTTTATCTAATTGCAGAGAGTAACGAATAATAAATTTTATATCATCTGGAAGCAGTTTATTTTTATTATGATATAACGCGTTGATGTGCAGGTAGATAGTTTTCCATTGTGATGTCATAGATGAAAATAGCCGTTTATTTCTAGCGTCATGAAGCATTTGATTAAGTCGGGTAAAGGATGAATCTAGCCGTATGCTTATCTCGTCAAGCGAGGCCCTGGCTTGTTGATCTTGCAAATTAAGGCGAAGCAAATAGAGCTGGGTTATCAACCCATTAAGTAAGAGCTCATGTTCAATGATATGCTTGGAAGATAGTCGAGCTTGTTCGCCTGCTTGTATCGAGCTAATGCTTAGGAAAAGGCAAAAGAATAAGTGAATAGGGAGATATGTTTTCATCCATGAATGATTCCGATTACAGGTTAACAGTATACTCATGCCTTTTGATTGTTGGCCACTGGAAATTACTTATTATTCATATTTACTATCTGACTACTTTTTGCAATACAACATGACTGAAGCGTTCAGGGAGATTATTTTATTGAGCTATGCTTCCTTTTCTCTGACCGTATGAATCAATAATAAGCAATCCTATTCACAAGCAGCTTTTCTCGATAATAGTATGGACTCTTGAAACAGCTATCGCATAGCCTGTGGGCATGCCCATTGATCACATGGTATCTCTCTAATTTCGACTGAAATCGTCTTTTATTTAACCTTGAAAGTCATACGCCATACTTCCAAATATTTCTGCCTAGTCGGGAGGAATGTTTTTTTAATTGTATTGTGTCGATGAATGGACAGTCTTGACAGATTTTATACCAATCATGTTTTCTAACTACCGTAATTAGCATGAGTACGCGGACCCCAGAATAAGGCTAAATGACGAGTAATAGCAGGGCTATTATTAGCAGTTTCAATGCAATGCGGGTGTTCAGATCATCAGCGAAATAGTGTAGTTAGAAAAGATGATTGGTATTATCATGAAAAAAACCAGTCGATGAGCCAGTGGCTAGTGAAGTGCGCTATGCCTTACCCTATGAGATGATGTTGTTGTTTCGCTGTTAATAGTAAGTTGTCGCAAACAAAGCGAAACATGCTCAGTGCTTTTTGAAGCAGTAATTTCTCGTTCTAGCCGTTTCTGAGCTTGCTCAATAATATAGTATTGACCGTCTGTGTCTAATTGATATTGATACGCCATTGCTAGCAACAAGCTGCTGTAGGTAAAGCGGTGGGTAGCCGTTGCATGGCTTGGATAACGTTGCGTGAGTGCATATTCGGCTAGTTCAAAGGCATAACCAAGATAAGGTAGTGCTTGATCAATAGCATTTGACTGACAAAAGTAGTCGGCTGTATCCATCCAAATATGCCAGTAATACTCAACTTTTTCATTGTCTGAAAAAAGCCATGTGCGGTGTGCCGGGCACAAATAGTTAAGTTTCATGATCACTCTCCTAGGGGTACACCTCTAGATTAGTGATAATAATTATCATTTGCAAAATAAAATTATAGCGGTAGCATCCTGTATAACAGCGCAACTATTATGAAACGCTGCATTGGAGCTCTTCACAATAGCTTTGCTATGATTCACTATGCTGCCTTATTTTGAAGTTCAGTTGCCTAAGCTTACTACAGTCGTTAGAAGCTGTTCATAATCTTCTCAACAAGAGAGCCAAAAAGGCCAAGTGCGTAAATTGAAGACTCGTATTCAGCTTACGCTCGGTATTCTTCCATAAACGACGGCAATTTTCTAACC
>JAQYUY010000031.1 GCA_028728195.1 Endozoicomonas sp. (ex Botrylloides leachii) | reverse complement strand
TTCTATCTCATCCCTATACTCATTGAGTATTTCCAGTATTTCGGTGTCAAACACTTCCATCGTGTTAAGCCTTAACCACAAACTGCTAAACGCCTCTTTTTCTTTTTTGTTGTCGGGTGTATTAACGCCCTCTGGTTCCGTTTCACTCACCGACCGACACTCTTCAGTTCCCCTGTGTTGAACTTCATCCTGAAAATCGAACAGCGTATTTTTCATTTCATCAGGGCATGTTGTATCGGGTGCTTCCAATTTTTCTATCATTTTGCGAAGAATGGATACGGGCAGCCTCCCTTTATGATGGTAAAATGATTTCCAGACGGCAGGGTTGATGGCTTTATTTTGATTGATCAGGGTTTTTAGAACAAAAATGGGTAAAGGTTTAAAGGGGGCTACCTCATCAGCACCTTGTTCTCTGGCCTCTTTATTTGCGGCCAATACGGCGTTGCGTCTTTGGATATAGAGTGGTTGTTCTGGGTATTGTTCCGAGTTTAATTGCTTCTGCCACTCATCTTCCGTAAAGTAGTAGCTTTCAGGGAACTCAATGAGCGTCAAAAATTCCCTAAATTGCTGCTCTGACCAGTTACTAATTTCAATGTTGTCATCATGTATTTCCAGCTGCGGCAACGGAAAGCGGTGGATTTTAACACCGTCACCTAGCTCCTCAATCTCAAGCCACCGCCCTTTCGCAGTAAAGAGTATGTTGTTGAGTTCTGCCATCAGCACAGCGATAAAGCTCAGAGCCAGCTGTTTTCCTGACGGGATGAGCTCAGAGACAGTTATCTCAACGCCGTCGTTTTCAGTTGCGTAGATCCTAGACAGGAAGTGATCGGGGATAGCGTCACTCCAGGGCAACGGAATATTGGTTTTGAGTAGTGCTTCAAAGAGTATCTGAATACCTTCCTTAGTGATGCTACGCTTTTTTATGCCTCCCTTGGTGATGCTACGCTTCTTTAGCCCACAGCAGGCTTCAAGCAGCCGTTTTAATGATTGGGAGGAATGCTCCTTGCTGAATTTATGCAGGGCATTCAGCGATGGAAATATGTTGAATACACGCTTAGCAGCGCCTGGATCAAGAAAAAGTTCTTGGTCAGCCGTTGTTAAGGGCTGCAGTATTTCCCAGTAGAGTCTCTGCATATACTCGCGTTCCAGCACGCTCGATAAGTTTTGCAACTGTGTTGATCTCAGCGTCCATACTTCCTTATCTGGTAGGCTCTTCAGCCGGCGGGTAAAATATAAAAAACGCTCGCTGTCTTTATCTGAAGAAAACCAGTCCATCGCCTTTTTTAATAGGTTCAGGGATACGCCTTTATTAGAATTAGACTCCAAAAAATCCTGCTCTTTTTGACTTCCCTGAAGGTAGTACTCAACGCCTTTGCCTCCATAAGACAATAGAAGCTTTATTAATCGTTCCAGCATCAAAGGGTAAATAAAAGTAGTGCAACAGAGCCAGTTAAGGTAATTCTATCTATCACATCAATTTCACTGAGGGGGCATTACATAACTGGCTAGCACAGATAGCTTTTGAAAAATTGGTAATTGTCAGGTTAGGTCTGAATTACTACAACTAGTATGAGGAGTGACTTAAGCGTGCAGCCTAATTCCCTTCAGGATTATCTTTTCGAGTGATTGAATAAGTAAGGTCTTTTGTCATGCTGCTAGCAGCGTGATTAATTGCGTGCATCTTGACCTTAAGTATACCAAGGTTGGCTATATCAACGTTTAATTTAGATATCTTGAACGTAATCTGAGCTTGATTTTTTTCTAGCTCAGCCTTTTTTGCTTTAAGTGCTATCCGGGCACTTTTTCCGGAAAAAAAGGCTTGTGCTGAATCAAGTAATTGTTTTCGCAGGGGCTTTTTAGTTGCTTTCTGGAGTTCTTTATTGAACTCGTTACGCTTTGTTTCCAAAGCATTCAGGAAGTACTCAAAAAGAGATTTTTTCTTATCTGATTGTTCCCAAGCATCATATATATCGGGGTATCTAGTTTGTAGGTCAGTCATCAGGTTGCTATTTTGAATAAGCGCATTTTGTGCATTTAGTCTTGCTTGCTCTATGTCTTGCTGATACTCCTCTTTATTGTTAGTCAAATCATTTATAATAGATTCTCGTGTTTCTCGAGCTTTCTTGTCATTATAATACTGTTTAAGTAGTTGAGATTCTGTTTTTAACTCTTCGGCAACAGCTTTTATAGCTGCTGATTTTTTTATATTACGCCTAGCTTTATGCTCGTGCTTGATTTTTTCCTCGACTCGTTCATCGATATTGATCGATTTAAATTGTATATTGCCGTCTTTTTCAGTGTTGGGGATGCGTAAGGTTTTATTGCTCCGCATCAGGCGATATTCGCTTTCTGGGCGGTTTAGAAAATTTAAGAAACGTTGGCAGTCATTATTTTTCTCAAACTCACTCGCACGTCGGGCTGGTACTTTTAGCCTTTCCACCTCCTTTAGTTTCTCATTTCTATTTGCAAATGAAGATGTTCCTTTTGGGTCAAGCAATTGAACATGTCGTATCTTATGCCGCACTAGCGAATCACCCGTAAATAATGTTGATGTTTCGGGTGCCTTATTAGCATAAGGCGGTGATGAATCTTCTGGTGCTATAGAGGACTTAGCTTTTTTTGCAGGTAATGGTGGCAGTCCAGCTGAGCTAGAAAGTGGTCTTTTGCCAACAATAATACTACCTTGCGCTGGTATAATTTTACGTTCATCTAGGTTTTTTTTTGGTTGTGGTCTATTCAGGGGTGTTTTTTTGGAGGTGCTTGGGTGGTTAATATTTGGGGGGGCGTTATCTGCTGGCACTGTGCGGATTACATGCTGTTGTAGAGTAGTGGTACTTGGACGATTAATACCTTTACCTTTGGGCATGTTATCTGCAGATACGCTGTTATTTAAATGCTCTTCTAGCCTAGTAATCCTATTTGTAAAGTAGCGGATTATAGGTTCAAACTCTTTATCTGTTACCTTTCTGTCTTGAATTTTTTTGCCACGGGGTTGGGCAGAGGTTAGATTGTCTTTGAGGTAGGGTGTTCGGTGATCTATTTTGTGCGTAGCGCGGCCAAATATTTTTGCATCCAATTCATCAAGTTTTGTATCGCTTTGGGTAATAAGTTGGTTTATTAACTCTCTATTGGATGGAGGAAGCGGATTTGGCACACTCATCTCCTTGAATAATTTATAGCGGTTAATAGTCTAACTTATTGCATCGGCTGATTGAGTAAGAAGTTCAGTGACATCAGTATTCCATGATTGGCGTAGTTAACAGGGTAGAAATTAACCTTTAATTGCTAGTTTAACCTGAGTATTTAAGGTATTTAAGGTATTTAAGGTATTTAAGGTATTTAAGGAATGCTGGCCAAGCATTTAAGCTACTACCATCGATAAGCTCTTTAATCAACATTTATAGGGTAGGGTGGAAGGTGTTTAAATGATTATGTTTATCAATTAGAGGTATCAAAAAAATTATTATTGAGGACTTTGCAAAAAAGGGGGCGTTTGAGCGATTACTTTGGTAGTTAAACCCATTTCATCTAGTAGCAAGAGGGTATATAGCATAAAAGCTGATTGAGTTAGCGCATTATTTTAATAATGGTAGCATCTGGGTCTCGGGAGGCGCCCGCATGATAAAGTGACTTCAGGTAGGTATCCCAGTGAGTTGCTTGGTTAATGCAAAGGTCGTATAAATAATTCCATGTGTAAATACCGCTATCATGGCCATCATCAAAGAGCAATCTAATTGCATATTGGCCCATGGGTTCAATGCGGATGATATTTACATTCATTTTTCCTGCTTGCAATACCGGTTTGCCATGCCCACGCACCTCAGCAGATGGGCTAAGTACACGTAAATACTCTGCTGGCAAACTGTAGGTTTCTTCTTCGCTATACCGTAAGCTAAGCGATTTAGATACCTTATGAATATTAAGTGCGATAGGAATGTTTCTTTTCATGAAGTTAGTTAATACAGGCAATATAGGGTGATAGAAAGCCACAGGGTATTGAAATACCCAAGCGGCGCATTGCGATCACCTCCCTTTAATACAATGTCGCCGTGTTATTTTCTGCGTGGCTTAGCTGGCACTGTTATAGAATATAACGACTAAGGTCATCGTTTTGTGCAAGCTCGCCCAAATGCAGATTAACATAGTGATCATCAATGATGAGTTTTTCAACGCCTTGGTTAACAGCCATATCGGTTGCGTTGAAAGAAACCTCTTCCAGTAAACGTTCCATTACAGTGTGTAGGCGGCGAGCACCAATATTTTCAGTATTTTCATTGACTTGCCAGCTAACTTCTGCAATGCGGCGAATACCGCTTTCGGTAAATTCTATAGAGAGTTTTTCTGTTGCCAATAACCCCTGATATTGCTCTGTCAACGATGCATCCGGTTCTTTAAGAATGTTAACAAAGTCTTCTGTTGACAATGCTTTTAGCTCAACGCGAATAGGCAAGCGCCCTTGAAGTTCAGGAATTAAGTCAGAGGGTTTAGCTAGATGAAAAGCACCCGATGCCATAAATAGAATATGATCAGTTTTAACCATGCCGTATTTAGTTGACACGGTGCAGCCCTCTATTAAAGGCAGTAGATCACGTTGCACCCCTTCACGGGATACATCAGCATTTGATGCAGAAGAACGTTTAGCTACTTTATCAATCTCATCAATAAATACAATACCGTTTTGTTCAACTGCATGGATGGCACGTAACTTCAAGTCATCTTCATTAACCAGCTTTGATGCTTCTTCATCCTCGACTAGCTTGGCTGCATCTTTAACCTTAAGTTTGCGTGTTTTTTGCTTCCCGCTGGACAAATTAGAGAACATACTTTGTAGCTGGTTCGTCATTTCTTCCATGCCAGGAGGGGCCATAATTTCAAGTCCTACGGGCGTTTCACGAAGATCGATGTCGATTTCCTTGTCATCAAGCTGGCCTTCGCGTAGTTTTTTACGGAATATTTGGCGGGTGTTGGAGGTATCCTGAGGTTTGGATTCTTCAGTGAAATTTCTAGCAGAGGGCAGCAGAGCCTCTAAAATACGCTCTTCAGCAGCGTCTTTGGCGCGATCACGGACACGCTCGATTTCCTGCTCACGTAGCATCTTTAGTGCGGCGTCCATTAAATCTCGGATGATGGATTCTACATCACGTCCTACATAGCCTACTTCAGTAAACTTAGTAGCTTCTACCTTTATGAACGGTGCCTGAGCCAACTTGGCTAAACGGCGAGCAATTTCAGTTTTTCCCACACCCGTAGGGCCTATCATCAGAATATTTTTGGGAGAGATCTCATTGCGTAAGTTCTCATCCAATTGCATTCTGCGCCAGCGATTACGAAGGGCAATTGCAACTGCACGCTTGGCATCATCTTGACCAACAATGTGCTTGTTTAGTTCGTGCACAATCTCACGGGGTGTCATATTGGACATAAAATCAGGCTCGTTTAGACTTAAAAAATCGGACTTAGCAGCTGTTTACGCAACTGGCAATTCTTCTATTACTCGATTTTGGTTTGTATAAACACAGACATCAGCAGCAATAGTTAGACTCTTTTCAACGATATCCCGAGCTGAAAAATCAGTGTTTTGTAACAGCGCTTTTGCGGCAGATTGTGCATAAAATCCACCAGAACCAATCGCTAAAATGCCATCATCGGTCTCCATTACATCGCCATTACCTGTAATAATCAAAGAGGCGGTTTTATCTGCCACAATGAGCATTGCTTCTAAGCGTGCCATGCTACGATTAGTTCGCCACTCTTTTGCTAACTCAACGGCGGAGCGTACTAGTTGTCCTTGGTGTTTTTCCAGCTGCCCTTCAAAATGTTCAAACAATGTAAACGCATCTGCTGTACCACCTGCAAACCCTGCAATGACCTTGCCATTATAGAGACGGCGCACTTTCCTAGCATTACCTTTGATGACAGCATCACCCAGTGAAACCTGACCATCACCACCAATGACCACACTGTCTTCTCTTCGGACAGACAGAATGGTAGTGCCTCGATACTGCTTCAAGCCAAGCTCCTTCGTAGAATATAAGAATACAGTCACTACTATTGGGCAAAGTAGGAAATAATCAAGGTCAAGTACATAAAAAATTTCCATTGATGTAATGAATGGTTGCTTACTGGGCATTGGATAAGCCCAGTTACATCGGCGAGCAGGATATTATTATGGGGCTGTATTTCTGATAGCATGAAACCCTTATTATTGGTAGATGTGAATGGCTATGGATGAGTTTGAGTTAATTCGCAAGTATTTTATCCGTGAAGAGTTATCGTCAAGTATATCCTGTATCGTCGGCATAGGCGATGATTGTGCATTGATTGAAGTGCCGGATACAATGCTGTTAGCGCAATCGCTAGATACGTTAGTAGAAGGGGTTCACTTTCCTGTGGGCTGTGATCCTGAATTATTAGGTTATCGTGCTTTGGCCGTCAACTTAAGTGATTTGGCAGCGATGGGAGCAACACCTCATAGCTTCACCTTGGGGCTCACCTTGCCAACCGCTGATGAGTTATGGCTGAAATCTTTTAGCAATGGGCTCAGTGCAATGGCTCAACAGGTTGATATTCCGCTGATTGGTGGTGATACAACCCGTGGACCACTGACGCTTTCCATTCAAGTGCAGGGCTTACTTCAAAAGGAGAATGTGCTCAAACGAAGCGGCGCACAAGTTGGAGATCAAATATATGTCAGCGGGTATTTAGGCGATGCCGCTGCTGCTTTAACGTTTGTATTAAAACAGTGGACGCCTTCAATAACAACCGACTTGCATATCAAACAACTACTAAATCGTTACTATAAACCATCGCCTAGGCTAAAGCTGGGCCAATGGCTTGCAACTCATGGGGCAACAGCGGCCTTAGATATATCAGATGGTCTTATTGGCGATTTGCAGCATATATTAAGGGCGAGTCATGTCGGTGCGGTAATTGACCCGGATAGTCTACCCCTTTCTGAGGCACTTCTTCATACATGTGATAAGCAGCAAGCACAAAAAAAAGCACTGACGGGTGGTGATGATTATGAACTGTGTTTTACTTGGCCTGCTGATAAAGAGCTTATCTTACCAACGGCGATGACTTGCCATGTTTCATGCATAGGCACAGTGACTCAGGAGTGCACGCTGATTAATAGTCAGACTGGTTTAGCCGTTCCGCTGCGTGCTTACACACACTTTTAGCACATTATTGCAATGCACCGTATGGTGTTCATGCTGAGCAAATGCTTATTACTTGATAACAATGGTCGACAATACTGCAATGGTATTTGTATTTTTTAACTGAATACGTGCATAAAATAGAGTGGAATAAAGATTTTGCTTAAAAAGCACACAAAGGGTGAGTTCAAGTGGCTTTCCTTATTTGAAAAAAATAAGCAGATATAAAGCATTTTACTTGTTCATAAAGTCTATTCATAGGTTAACCCAAGCTTTCCATATGGGTAATAAGAAAAATAAAAAATGTGAATTATTTAACAATAAAATGGCCTTCAACTTCGAACTAGACTGCTTAACCTGTTGCTGTAAAACCACAATTAGCTATGAGATAACTAAAGCCGACTTTAAAATAACTGGATCAATATATGAATAATTTAGGTTCAGAGTATGGCCCTTTTTTTCCTCTAGCTGGCCAGATTAATGCTAAACCTTCTGCTACTCATCAGGCGGTACCTGAGCAAAAATACATTCTCCCAGGATTACCATTACACGGCATGCCCCTTAACCAACGGTCAGTGATGCCCTACCAAGCATCGCCGACCTATTATCAAAATCATAGTTGTAATGTGGGTAGTTTATTGCAGCAACGTAGTTATCTTGAGTATCAACTCCAAAAATTATCTGCTTTTATAGCATGCATGGAAGGTGGAGCGGCTATGATCAACCAATTGTCCACATTGCAACAATCACTACAGTTCCATAATCCTATGCCAATGATTCCCGAAGGAAATCTTTTATATCGACAGCCAACGGGAGATATCACATCGTTTAGAGCATATGCAGGTACTATTGCACCCAGTAGCCTTCAATCTACGCCATCTTATCTACAAGAAATGATAGCGGATCCGCTATTTCAGGCATGGCAGCCATTTACCCATGACTATCAGCATACCTTACATCATCAGTTGCAACAAAATAATAAGGAGCTATCGTTCCAAGGGTATCCTCCACCTGCTCTGAGTCCCTTTCAATCGATGGTTTATCCTTTTAATGTACTGCAGCAATGGTTAACAACCCCACTTTCTCAACCTGTCGTACCATTGCAAGGCTATTTTGCTAACCAGCCCAACGACTGGCCTTCTTCTTATCCTTTATTATTCTCATCTACTAAACAGACTAGCCTACAACCTGTTACCAATTCG
The DNA here is from genome assembly GCA_028728195.1 of Endozoicomonas sp. (ex Botrylloides leachii). Lineage (GTDB taxonomy): Bacteria > Pseudomonadota > Gammaproteobacteria > Pseudomonadales > Endozoicomonadaceae > Endonucleibacter. The sequence continues at coordinate 14,705 of JAQYUY010000031.1, read as the reverse complement.
ACAATTAATAATCATCAAGCTTTAAGAAACGACCCGCTTTCGGCAGCGTTTGAGCAACGTTTTAATATGTTTCACTATCCGGTGACACCAAAAAATGATGAGCAGGAGTATTTTTCACAGGCAGCAACGGCCATTTCTGATATAGCTGATGTTAGTGAAACTATGAATGAAAAGCCGGTACAGCAATGGATGTTAAGACCAGCGAAAAAAATTAACCGTAGTAGAGCTGCTGTATTATCAGATGCTGCTAATAATAGGCTAGCATCCTCAACACAAATAAAACGTAGCCCCTTGGGTCGATGCATTAATTTACTGGAAAATCAGGATGCTACTAGTCATAGAGAGGTATTAACAACGCTTTTTAATAGTTGGGAAGGGCAAGTACTTTTTGGTGGCAGAGATCACATGCAAGGGCAACCGTTATCAAAAACCGGTGAAGACATACCCGATCATTATAATAGTGAGAATATTCCGGTTGATATTTCGAGCACGCTAAAATTTATTGATCTTTATGCGCGTACCATTAAGTTAGAAAGGAAGCCAGGAAAGGCTTGGCTAGAGAAACACCATAAAAAAAATAGTGAGCGGATGAATGCGTTAAGCCAAATTAGGCAATTCGTTGCAGAGCTAAATGATCAAGATCCAGATTGTGCTGCATTGTGTCGATTGGCATTGCAAATGTGTGGTCGAGTACGAGAGCGTCGTTTGGTCAGCCAAAAGCAGATACCTCTTTGTGGTGGTTTTGCTCTGATGCAAAATGCGTGGGGGACAAAACCGCTCATGATGACTAAAGTATTGCTGGATTTAGCACGTAATGAGTGTTGTTATGTCCGCACGATGACGTCAGGAAAAGAAAAACGACTTACAATACCACCGCTTAACTTTACTCGGTTTTCAGAAGCCTTAGCAGATAAGCTACTGCTAGCCACGTTATATGACCTAAATAGAGATAATTCCTCAACCCCTGGGCGTGATGCGGTTAATGCCTTGTTTTTGGGCATATCAGCCAAACCTTTTAACCAAAGCCGATGGGGTGGGGCATCGTCAGCAGATGCAAATCAACCGTTTTTACAGGCCATGACTCAGGCATCTAATCAACAATGTGCTGTTCGTGGCGCCTTAACAGGCAAACTATGGGCATGTATTCATAACAACCTTTTGCAGGGGCTAGAGCGCAAAGCCAACAAAGATGCTCCCCTAGATATGGAACAGCTCTTAAGTCAAGTAAAGGAAAGTCGTTCTGGTAGCCACGCTGTAGTCTTTGATGCCTTTAAAGTGATAGATGATCACGTTGTGTTTAAATTATATACGTGGGGGCGCGTCTATCATTTAAAAATGAAAACAGACACTTTTTTGGAAAATATTGATAAGTATAGTTTTGTACTGTTTAACCAGAAAGGGACTGATACCAATAATAGTATTTTCAAGGCACCTGAAATTGAAGTGCTGGATAAAAAAAGTGATACATTAGGTATTATTTTAAGTGTGTCAGGTGAAGAAATACCAGTTGTTAAAGGTCAAACGGTAACAGGTTTTGGTACAAAAAAATATACTTATAAAGGCAATGGCAGTTGGGGTGTTCACTATACCTGAATGCTGTCATTTTAAATGACAGCATTAAAAAATATTGTCTATTATTAACAAGTTAGCATACCTATTTCATTTCAACATTCTATCAAGCCTACATCTAGGCGCAGCATAGCTGCATAAAAAGAGTAAATGGATATGCTGTAAAGGCGATTAATGTTACAGATTATTGAAAGACAGTAGGTATATATAATGCAAAAAGATTTTATTATTATCTTACTTGAGAGGCTAATGCTATGAGTAGTTCACATATTAAGCCTGGTGATTTAGTGAAACTAAAATCTAGTGGTCCTGTGATGACTGTAGGAAAGCAAATATCTGGAGAGTTTCAGTGTTACTGGTATGATAAGACAACAAAGAAAATAGAAAAGAGTAACTTAGCAAAAGAAGCGCTAATAAAATGTGAGCAAGAAAGCATTTAATAGCAAATAGTGGTAATGCATCATATACGTTGAGTCACGATTGACCTGAATCACTACTATGCGATCATTGGGCATTTTGGTCTCATGGCAATCATTAACGTTAGCTGCTCTTACTGTGAAAGCATCCGTGTCGTAAAAAATGGAAAGGCTCCCTCAGGCTGCAATGCTTTTACTGCAAAAACTGTAGGAACATCTTTCAAAAGGACTTCATATATAACGTTACCAGCCCGGTATCAGGAGCAACCATAGACATGGCTATCAATGGTTCGGTTATTTGAGATACCAGCAGAGTGCTTGGCATTAGCCAGAACACCGTCATAAAGCGTTTAAAAAACTCTCGCCCAGACAAGTGACCCAATTACCCTTTTAAAACTTTCAGGTTCAGTTGCTCTGCCAGATGGACGAGCAATGGAACTACGTAAAAAGCAAGAAAACTCAGCAGTGGTTGTTGTATGCTTGGGAACCTTGCTTCAAGCGTGTCATAGCCCATGCCTTTGGCCGCAGAGTTTCATCAAACTTGCAAAAGTTATTGAACTTAATCAAGCCATACCATTTCAGTTATTTTTGTACTGATGACTGGCAGCCTTATAAGCTCTGCCTGCCTCAGGGAATTGAGAGGAACAACCTTACATTGAGAACTCGGCTAAAAAGGTTAAACTGAAAGACTATATGCTTCTCTAGATCAGAAGAGATTCACGATAAGGTAATTGGCGAATTTATTTCAAGAAATCATTATCAGCTAGTGTGAGGCATGATCAAGAATAGAACTTATGCAGTGATAGATAGCCAAAAAAATTGCTACATCAACAAAAAATCGGCGGGTATCATCGGGCGTAGAAAAATAACAAGACCAATAACAATGGTATGACCTGTCCAAATATATGGAATTTTTGCTGTGTGAACCAAAACCAGCAACCTGTACCCGCTGTGGTGGGTTAAGCCATATTTCGCACTAGCGTTAATCGTTTTCTCCTGCGTGGAAACTTGATCCGAAAGTAACTTGAGACTTTATAAAAAACTTTTCTGAAGGAAAACAGTGGCTAAAGCCATTTTTTGTGGGGCTGTCAATGCGTAAGTTGTAGGCCGAAAAATTATAGCTATTTTTTTAACTTAAAATACCTAATCAGCTAAGAGAAAATCAGATGCTTCATGGACTATGGCTTACTCAATCCCGTAAGATTATATATATGTCATCTTACGGGTCTAAGTGAAGTTATTATCTATGTCGAATATTCTTAAAAAAGTGCGTGATCAGTTATTGGGGCCTTCAAACATTGATGATCGTGAGCTAGGACGGGTACTGGACAGTATTCTGGGCCACAATGTTGATGCTGCCGATCTTTATTTTCAATCGGTCAGACATGAAGCTTGGAGTCTAGAAGACAGTATTGTCAAAGGGGGTAGTTTTAATGTTGATCGAGGGGTTGGTGTTCGCGCCATGAGTGGCGAGAAGACCGGTTTTTCTTATTCCAATGAAATTATTGTGCCCGCGCTTGAACAGGCAGCAAGTGCAGCAAGAAGTATTGCTAGATCTGGCCAACAAAAACAGGTTCAGGCATGGCAGCGTAGTAAGCCGTTGGCTTTATATAGTGCAGACAATCCATTGGGCTCGCTGACTCAAGAAGAAAAAGTTGCCTTACTGCATAGCTGTGATCAACAAGCTAGAAAAGCTGATTCGCGAGTTAAGCAGGTTAGCGTTAGTCTTTCAGGTGTGCATGAAGTCGTTATGGTAGCGGCTTCTGATGGCACTTTAGCTGCTGATATAAGACCTTTGGTCCGCTTAAACGTCAGTGTTATTGTAGAAAAAGATGGTCGTATTGAAAGAGGCTCTGCTGGTGGCGGAGGGAGAGGTGATTATAGGCAATTCCTTTTAGCGGATACCGGTTTAATGTATGCACAAAAAGCTGTAGACCAGGCGCTGGTTAATCTTGAAGCCATTGATGCGCCTGCTGGGTCAATGCCTGTAGTGCTTGCGGCAGGCTGGTCAGGTGTCTTATTACACGAAGCCGTTGGACACGGCCTTGAAGGTGACTTTAATCGAAAGGGCAGTTCGGCCTATTCAGGGCGAATAGGTGAGCGTGTTGCATCCCCCCTGTGTACTGTTATCGATGATGGTACATTAGCGGGGCGCCGAGGGTCATTGAATATAGATGATGAAGGTGTGGCAACAGAATCAACTGTGTTGATTGAGAAGGGTATCTTAAAAGGTTATATGCAAGACAAGATGAATGCTCGTTTAATGGGTGTATCGTCTACAGGTAATGGTCGTAGAGAATCTTATGCTCACTTGCCTATGCCAAGAATGACCAATACGTACATGTTGGCAGGTCAAGATGATCCGGAAGATATTATTGCCAGTGTGGATAAAGGTATTTATGTAGAAAATATGGGAGGCGGTCAGGTTGATATTACCTCAGGTAAATTTGTTTTCTCCACCAGTGAGGCTTGGCTCATTGAAAAGGGCAAAAAAACAGTTCCTGTCAAAGGCGCAACATTGATTGGCAATGGCCCAGATGTAATGAACCGTGTATCGATGGTGGGTAATAATCTTGAGCTTGATACGGGTATCGGTGTTTGTGGCAAAGATGGTCAATCAGTGCCTGTTGGCGTGGGTCAACCTACATTAAAAATTGATGAGATAACCGTTGGTGGTACTGCTTAAATTCTTTATCGAGTCATTATACTGCGACCGATCGCTGCGCTATTTTAATGCGTAGCTTATGATATTTATTACAGGGTTAGACCAATTTATTGGTATTAAATAATATATCATACCAATTGAATGGTTAAATTACACTATTGCGTTGACCATCAGAACACTAGCGCTGTGTTGGAGCCCTTCGCAATAGCCTTGCTTTTACTCATCATTGCGCCTTGCTCTGTAGGGTGCTATTGCAAAGTGAGCTCTAGATATAGTTGTTATGTTTTAAATACTTCCTTTGCATAAGGCACCGTTCAGGAAACCTTTCTCCAACTACATTTCCCTCCTTAAGTTATCCTTTGGGTAGTTCGCTGGTATTGCCAATACGGTATCAATTACCAAGAACTGGAAGAAAGGCTGTTAGAGCAAGGTATTGTGCAGTTTGCAATAGAGTCTTACCGATGCATAGCACTGTTCATTAATCTGAGTGCATTCAATGTAATCAATACTGAACCACCGGCATCGGATATGACTGCACCAAGTAATCCTGTTAACCCAATTAGGGTTGTTAGTAGAAAAAAGGTATTGATACCCAATGCCATGATGATGTTCTGGCGCATAATTTTGGCGGTATTTTTTGATAATCGAATCATAGAGGCCAGTTCTGTCAAGCGCTCATGGGTTAAAGCAGCATCAGCTGTTTCTAGGGCAATGTCACTGCCGCGTCCCATGGCAATCCCTATTTCAGCAGTTTTAAGCGCAGGGGCATCATTGATACCATCACCTACCATTGCAACGACACCTGAATTCTCAGTTTGTAATTTTTGAATGGCGGTGACCTTGTCTTTAGGTGATAGTTCTGCGCGGTAGTCAATACCCAGTGTGTCAGCAATAGCTGCAGCAGAGCAGCTATTATCACCGGTCAGCATAATCGCCTTGACACCGATAGCTTTCAGTTGAGTCACTGCTTCAATCGCGTCATGGCGTAAGACATCAGCCAAACCGATTAGACCTAGAATTTGTTGATCCTGCTGAACAACGACCACGCTATTCCCTTTATGTTCCAGTGTCTTAATGCTGTTACCAATAGCAGGTGTTATCAAGTGTTTTGGGATATAGCGAGGCGATACTACGCTAACTATTTGTCCATCAATAAGCCCATGCACGCCTTGGCCATTTACTACTTGAATATCTCTGGCAGGTTGTTTCGTTATCTTTCGGTTTTCTGCCTCGCTAACAATCGCTTTAGCTAGCGGATGATTAGAGCCTTGTTCAATGCTGGCCGCTTGCTGTAATAAATGCTCTTCTGAAAGACCAAAAGGTATCACTGTAGTTATTTTTGGCTTACCTTCAGTTAAGGTGCCGGTCTTATCAAAAGCCAATACTTTGAGCAATCTCAGCTGTTCCAACGTAGCACCCCCTTTAATTAAGGCGCCAAAGCGTGATGCAGATGCCAAAGCTGATGTTACTGCCGCAGGAATAGAAATAACTAATGCACAAGGGCAAGCTATTAGCAGAAGGGTTAGTGCTTTATAAGCCCATGGTTGTATAGCATCACCGAATAACAATGGCGGAATAAGCATTACCAGTGCAGCACCAGCCATGACCAGTGGGGTATACCAAGCGCTGAAAGTGTCAATCATGCGTGCGATGGGTGCGCGGTTAGATTCTGCTTGTTCAATTAGTGTAATAATGCGATCAATGGCATTATTTCCAGGTGTAGATACCACTCTGAGCTGTACGGGATGATCAATGACCAAGCTGCCTGCCATCACCGTTTCTCCCTGCTTTCTTAGCACAGGCATTGACTCACCGGTTAGTGCGCTTTCATCAAATAACCCTTTGCTGCTATAAACTTTACTATCAACAGGCAGCCTATCACCGGGGCGAACTTCAATGGTTTCACCTTGCTGTAAAAATGAAGCCGAGACTTGAACACGTTCATTACCCTGTAATTTAATGGCTATATCTGGTGCAAGTTTCATTAAGTTTGTAATGCCTGCTTGGGCCTTTTGCTTAGCAAACCCTTCTAGCATTTCACCCAATGAAAATAATAATAGAACCATCAGTGCTTCGAAGGTTTCTCCCAAAAAAAGTGCACCACAAGAAGCAACTGTCATTAGGGTTTCAATACCAAACCAGGTGCCATTTTTAATTTGATAGATAGCTTTTTTTGCAAAAGGAATAATGCCAGTAGCTGTCGCCAGATAAAACCCAAAGTAGCCAATGTTTGGAGCGATATAATTAAGTAGGCTAGCGGCCACTATCAGAATGCCTAGCAAAAAGAAGGTAAAATTTGATTTCCACAGCGGTTGATGGACGTCATCTTGGCCAGTCTCTTGTAAGGTATAACCCAGCTCTTTAATCACTTTTTTTATGGTGTCTGGGGTTTGGTTGGCGTTGAGCTCTATCAGTAAACGTTCTGTAGCAAAAGCAACATAAGCTTGTTGTACCCCATTGATTGCCAACAAAGCTTTTTCTATTTTGGTAGCACAGTTACCGCAATCCATTCCTCGAATGAACCACTTGTAGTGTTTGCTGCCTTCGCTAGAGAATGAAGCCGCCTTGGTGTTAGAGCTTGCTTGCTGTTTAGAGGAGCAACATTCGCGTGAAGTACATATTGGCATAAAGCTACCTAGGTATCTATCATTAACACATAAAAATAAATTTATATATTTGGCGGCTGCTTTTGTCAACTATTACATCACGGTATATCCTAAAACATTGCATATCATCTCTTTACCTATTCAGGAATAACTACTTTGACTGAATTACCGCACCTATTTACAACTAGTTTTTTCATAAGCTTAGTAATACTAGGGCTGGTTGTTGGCAGTTTTTTAAATGTCGTGATTCATCGGTTGCCCATTATGCTAGAAAAACAGTGGCAGCAGGAAAGTAATAACCCTTTTTCTGCGGAGCAAAAAAAAATCACCCAGCAACCGTATAACCTTGCGTTACCTGCTTCTCACTGCCCAACATGCCGGCATCAAATCAGGTTAAGGGAAAATATTCCTGTCTTGAGTTACGTGCTATTAAAAGGGCGGTGTTCCGCTTGTAAAACGCAGATCCCGATTCGCTATCCGGTTATTGAGTGTACCACAGCAGCCATTACGCTACTGGTTGGTTGGCAGTTTGGTATATCAATCGAAACTGTAGCTTATTGCTTTTTATCTTGGTTTCTATTGGCGCTTGCTGTGATTGATTATGATACGCAGCTCCTGCCTGATGTAATGACATTGCCTTTAGTCTGGGGAGGACTTCTTTTTAATAGCATTGCTACAAATGTATCACTCTATGATGCTGTGTGGGGTGGAGCTGCCGGTTATCTTGCTTTATGGTCAGTATTCTGGGCATATAAGTTAGTTACTGGGAAAGACGGTATGGGGTATGGAGACTTTAAACTGCTGGCAGCACTGGGGGCATGGCTTGGTTGGATTATGCTGCCTATTATTATTTTTCTATCATCTTTGGTGGGAGTGCTAATTTCGCTCAGCCTAGTTGCGCTAAAACGGCATGCGCAAAACCAACCTATTCCTTTTGGCCCTTATCTTTCTGGCGCAGGTTTTATAGCGCTTTTATGGGGCGATCAACTTCGTCAATTCTATTTTCAATTCATGGGCATATAATGCACCATCAAAGAGAAGCGCCTTTTATAGTGGGCATAACCGGAGGTATTGGCAGTGGTAAATCAGCAGCCACAGATTTTTTATCGCAGCAGGGCATTATCATTGTTGATGCCGATGTCGCTGCCCGTATAGTTGTTGAGCCAGGGCAGCCAGCGCTAGATGAGATTACGGAACGCTATGGCTCCGACATGTTATTAACAAGTGGTAGCCTTAACCGTAAAAAATTACGCGATATTATTTTTAATAATAAAAATGAAAAACAGTGGCTGGAACAGCGGCTTCATCCAAGAATAAATCAGCTCCTTTGGCAGCAGCTTGCAAGTGCACACTCGCCTTATGTTGTGCTTGTATCGCCCTTACTTATTGAAACTGCCCAATACAAAAAGGTAGATCGGGTGCTTGTCGTGGATGTGTCAGAAACCGTTCAGTTAGAACGCAGCATGATAAGAGATGGCATGACAAAAGGACAAGCTGAACATATCATCAAGAGTCAGACTAGTCGTGAAAAAAGATTGAGCTATGCAGATGATGTTATTGATAATAATGGCACCCTGACTTACCTGTATAGCGCTTTATCCATATTGCATGCACGCTATTTATGTTTAGCTAAAAACACAACCTCTACTTAAGCTGGTTGACTTACTGATATTACTCAGTGAGCCAATATGAAACTAAAACGAACAAGGCTTTATACCAATCCTTTTGCTAACTACACAATAAGCGTGGGCAGCCCGACGCCAAAACAAAGCACAGTGACGAGTTCGAGCGATTACTAAAAGTTTCAATACAGCGCTGGTATTCGGATGGCCAGCGCAATCGTATAGTTAGAAAAGATGATTAGTATTATATCTAGCCAATACTCACCCTTGGTGAGGAATCAATAATTTTTATTTTAAGGAGATATGGCGATGATAAAAATACTGGTGACGGGCGGCACAGGCTTTATTGGTAAGCAGCTAGTTAAGGCGCTGTTAGCCAAAAAATATTCTGTTACTGTTATTAGCCGTCAACCAGCGTTATCGGTAATGCGGCAGTTTTCTAATAATGTGCTGGTTTTACCATCCATTTCTGCCATAGATCCGGCAACGCTATTCGATGCAGTTATTAACCTTGCAGGTGAAGGTATAATGGATAAACGCTGGACTAGTCAGCGGAAAATAGTGCTAGAGAATAGTCGTATAGGATTAACACATGAACTTGTTGATTTGCTAGAACGAATGCCTAAAAGACCTAAAGTTCTCATCAGTAGTTCTGCGATAGGGTTTTATGGCACATGTCCACCAACGCAAAAAATTGATGAGTTATCCATCTGTGGTAGTGATTTTTCAGCGTCTTTATGTGCACGTTGGGAGCAAGCTGCTCATAGGGCGGAGGAACTTGGTCTACGTGTATGCATTGTTAGAACCGGTGTCGTTCTGCATCCTGATGGTGGGGCCTTAAAAAAAATGCTGCCTGCTTTTAAGGCCGGTCTGGGCGGTGTGATTGCTTCAGGGGAGCAGGTGATCTCGTGGATTCATAGAAACGACATTGTTCGCATATTGATTTATTTGTTGGAAAACCAAGACATGCATAGCGTTTACAATGCAACTGCGCCTAATCCAGTGAATAATAGAGAGTTTACTAAAGCCTTATCGCAAGTGCTTCATCGTCCTGCATTGATTCCTATGCCTGCGGCTATATTGAGATGGCTATTAGGTGAGTCTTCATCGTTACTGATTGGAGGTCAGTCTGTTAGTCCAAATCGCCTGATAAATAGTGGATTTTCGTTTATTTATCCGGATATTTCATCAGCATTGGCTGCTGATCTAGGGTAACTACTTATTTTTAATTGTTATTTTTCGGAATATAAACATTATCTTTACTTGTTAAATGGAATATAGTGTTGGCCTAGCCATCTACTTGGGTTGAACTGGCCATAATGACTGCACAGGCTTTACAAATAAAAAATCTTAGAAAAACCTACGCTGACGGCATAGAAGCGCTAAAGGGCATTAGCCTTGCTGTTGAAGAAGGGGATTTTTTCGCATTACTTGGACCAAACGGTGCTGGTAAGTCCACCGCCATAGGCGTTATTTCCTCCCTTGTATTAAAAACATCAGGGGATGTCAGTGTATTTAATCATTGCATTGATCGCGATATTGTTAGCGCTAAGCGGTGTCTTGGTGTTGTGCCGCAGGAATTTAATTTTAATCAATTTGAAAAAGTAGAAGATATTTTAGTAACGCAAGCCGGTTATTATGGTTTATCTGCAAAGCAAGTACGACCACGGGTTCATCATTATCTGAAGCAGTTAGGTCTTTGGGATAAGCGTAATGCTATTGCCAGAGTTTTATCAGGTGGGATGAAACGTCGTTTAATGATTGCTCGCGCACTAGTTCATGATCCGAAAGTGCTTATTCTTGATGAGCCTACTGCTGGTGTCGATATTGAGCTTAGGCGCAGCCTGTGGGATTTTCTCAGAGAGATTAATCAGCAGGGTAAAACGATTATTTTAACAACACATTATTTAGAAGAGGCGGAGCAGTTGTGCCGTAATATCGCCATTATTAGCAAGGGTGAGATTGTACAAAACTGCCCCATGAAGGTATTGCTTAGCAAGCTACAGAAAGAGAGCTTTATTCTTGATCTTCGTGCTCCATTAATTGAGTTACCAAACCTTTCTAATTATTCAGTGAAGAAAATAGATAATCACAGCATTGAGGTAGAAGTCGATAAAGCAGCCGGCATTAATAGTTTATTCAGGCAACTGAGCGAATATAATATTGAAGTGGCCAGCATGAGGAACAAGGCGAATCGGCTCGAAGAGCTATTTGTTAGCTTGACTGGGGGAATGGCAAGAGCATGAATCATATAAGGTCAAATTGGGTTGCATTCAGTACGATATTTATTCAAGAAGTACGTCGTTTTATGCGTATTTGGCCACAAACACTGGTTCCGCCTGCGGTGACTATGTCATTATACTTTGTGATTTTTGGCGGTATCATTGGTTCGCGTATTGGTTCAATGGAAGGTTATAGCTATATGGCCTATGTAGTACCAGGGCTAGTGATGATGTCTGTTATTACTAATAGCTTTACCAATGTCGCTTTTAGCTTTTTTGGTAGTAAATTTCAAAATAGTGTTGAAGAACTATTAGTTTCACCTGTACCTAACTGGCTGATTTTAGCAGGGTACAGCCTCGGTGGTGCAGCTCGCGGTTTAATTTCTGGCATTATCGTTATGCTATTAGGGCTATTTTTTGTTGATATTCACATTCATAATTTACTGATTACGGTGTTGGCAGTTTTTATGACGGCTGTTTTATTTGCACTGGGCGGGTTTATCAATGCGCTGTATGCCAAGAAATTTGATGACGTGTCTATTGTACCAACTTTCGTTTTGACGCCATTAACCTACCTTGGAGGTGTTTTTTATTCGATTCATGTCTTGCCTCCATTCTGGCAAGAGGTATCACTGCTTAACCCTATTCTTTACCAAGTCAATGCCTTTCGTTTTGGTATTTTAGGAGAGGCTAGCGGTATTAACGTAACTGTGGCTTTTTCTGTAATGGCATTGGCTATTATGGTACTGACTGCTTACAGCCTTGCCCTATTGAAAGCAGGCAAAGGGTTGCGCAGTTAACATATGGCGGCGCATCAAGGAAAAAAACTGAGATTCTAACCATTAAAAGCTAATATTTCATACAGTTTTTATTCAGTAACACTAGTACCTGTAGTTTTGTAAGGTGCTTTTTGGTGGTTGGGAGCTATATTCCAGTCAGCTATACCAATAAATATCCAGCCTATCTCTCCGGCCTTGCGGCAGTGGCATTGAGTGTTTAACGCACTATTCACCGTATAGTTAAGTAGAGTTTAGAGAAACAAGTTGACGTTATTCTGATTATCAGTATCAATAAACTAATATACAACAAATAAAGGTCTCGCTATGGATGGTACCAATAATGACAAACTTTCAGTGTCAGTTAATGATACAGCTACTAGTAATGCATCAAGCAAAAAACTTAGAACTTATGACAATAAACACGTTACGACCTTAAATTTAGATCAGACCGCTATTCCGGATTATAAGCAGGCATCGCCTGAATCATTTCCACCAACTACCCCATTAATGCAGCGAAAAGTTCATAAGTTATTCGTAGAGGCGGATGCTCCTAGCTGATCGTGAAGTCTGTTATCCTGATGTACTGAACAAATATTGTAGGAGCTGCCAAAAAGCAAACGGCTTGTCGTCATTGTAAATTAATATTAAGCCCCAATGGCTGTCATTTAATGCAGCCAACAAAATGAGTTTGTTGGATTAACAGTCTGTGAAAATCTTCACAAGCTCTTCAGCATCAGGCCTTACAGTAGTATCAGAGCTGATCATACGCTGACTGGTTTCCAGCAGCGTTTTGGCAGTATCGCTGCCTTTATAGTCTGGATGAAGAGGAATAGGCCTACCTTGGTCTCTTATTATGCAAAACTCTGTCCAAGAACCTACTTTAATCAAGCCAGCTTCCATAAAAATACGAAGTAATGATAAACCCGCAGAATAGATATCACTTTCAAAGCCCTGGAACTGACCTTCTTTTGCTTCCGGAGAGGCATAAAAAGCTGTACCGGTTGAGTCATTGGGCAGTCCTTCTTTCGTTACATCACAGGCATTTCCCAGGTCAGCAATGCGAAGGCGGTTATCATCTGGATCTGGGTCAATCAATAGGTTTTCAGGTTTAATATCACGATGAATGATCATCTTGGCTTTGAGCTCAACTAGTCCTTGTGCAAGGTCTTGCGACCATTGCTTTAATGTATTGACTGTCTTCATACTATCGAGGCTTTTGGCTGCCTCTAAGGCGTTAATGCCGGCATCAGCCATATAAAGTGTTGTAGTAAGCTCATCTGATGAGCTGGACGCTTCAAACGCAATAAATTCAATAATATTTTCTGGATTATCAAAAGTGCTTAAAAACTCAGCCTCACGATGATCTGCCTGATATATTGCATAGGCTTCTTCATCTTCTTTATCCATAGAACGACTCCGTGAAACTAACGTTTTCTCAGCATCTTGTGATAAGTGGCGTTCTACACTTAGCCTGCCCGCAGGCTCTTCCATACCATCGCCATCTCTAAATAAAATAACTTCTGTTACCATGTCTTTTGTGTTAGGCACATCACCTAACCGTGTTGTACTTAACTCTGGGCTTTGTTGATCAGAACTTAATGGAGTAGAAATGCTACTTTGATCACTACGAGTGATGGCAAATTCATTAAGTGTTTTATGCGGTATTGGAGATCCAGAAAGACCCTGTATTGGTTCAATATTTTCTTTTCTAATATTCCGTCCAAATGCATGCGCTACTGGCTTTTCTTCTACAGAAATTGTTTTGTTATTTTGATTTAACGCTTCAGAAGAAATTTTGTTCGTCATACCCAGTCTCTCTCTAGCAAATTATTCTTAGCTATTAGCATCGACATACAACTTGATATGTATAAGTACATGCTATATCAAAGATATAGTCTAGGCATCTCTTTTAAATAACTGACAGCAGCTATTTTATTATTTGCTTTTACGGGTGATGATTCAAACCAGTCGATTGGCTATATGCCCAAATTTCTCTTGGAATTCTCATGGCTTCAGTTCAGGTTGCTTGTATTCATTGTTGTCAAGCTAGAGATGTCGTTAAAAATGGAAAAGCAACGAGTGGACATCAGCGCTATCTATGCAGAAAGTGTAAAAAGAGCTTTCAGCTCGAATACAGCTATAATGCCAATCAGATAGGCACCTAAAAACGCATTTTTGATATGACCATGAGCGGCTCTGGCGTGAGAAATATTGAGCGTATTTTGAAAATCAGCCTAACGACAGTTATCTCTCATTTAAAAAACTATTGCCACTCATTAACACAACTGCCCGTCGAAAATGCCAAAGTGGAAATTCTCTATGAGGTTGATGAATAGTGGCCTTTCGTGGGTAGCCAGAAAAACCATTTGCTTTTCTAAATTGGTTGAATTACACGATAAAGTGATTGGTAAATTCATATCCCGTAAGCACTATCCACTCATTTCATTCATCACCTTTGTTTTTATTATGTTTCCAAAGCAATTTAATGAGCTACCGCATAATACGGGAAATTGACCTATAAATTTTACCAATTCCCTATTTTCTACTGATTGCTTTGCACTTTCCTTTCTTGCATTAAATCTTGCTTTTGAATTAATAAGATTAACCTCTCTTTTAATTCTTTTGATCTCAGTATGTATAAGATTTTTTTCGTTATTATCGCTGTATAATTTGCACCCTATCATTGCCTTATAAAAAAGTAGACTATTATATAGCACGCGCCATCTAAAAATATGACAATGTCGTTTATGACCTATTCAAATGATTTTATACAGCGTGTACTTAAAGTACAAAAAGATAAAAAGCTGTCTCACAGAGCGACAGCAT
>JAQYUY010000030.1 GCA_028728195.1 Endozoicomonas sp. (ex Botrylloides leachii) | reverse complement strand
CCTCTTCTTTGAACTCTTTTGGATAGTGCTTATAGGGTTTCTTTTGACTCATTGTGACACCTTAACAAGTGATAGAAATTATCTCTTATTAAAGTGTCCGGTTCTATTAGACCAGTACATACCAATATTCAATAAAGGCAATGCTGAATTTAATTATAATATTAGACTAGACGGAAAAAAATATTGTGCTATTTTTTTAGGCGGTAACTATAGAAAATTAAAATAGAAGGTGTATTAAATTTTATTTTAATATCTATAGCATGGTTTCTTGCAGAGCATTATTATTTTACAGCTGGTGATTTACATGCGGAAAATTTTCATATTTATATCTCATTTATTTTTATTATCTTTTTCAATTTATTGTCATAGCGACCCTATTGATATAAGTAAAATTTTAAATGAAATTTTTAGTCAAAATGATTTTTTAAATGATCTTGAAAGACATTTAAGTCAAGATGAAAATAAAGAAAATTGTATGCTTAGGTTTTATGTTTCTTTAGAAAAAGAATTTAATCCCTATTATTCAGAACAGTACAATGTGCTGGAAATAGCAAAGATATGTCCAGTAAATAAAGAAAACCTTCAAGATGAAGATGAAGCATGGGAAAAATATAAAAAAGAAATTTTTAAAAAGTGTAAAAAAATATGTCCTTCTGCATTCGTTGAAGATATAGAGGGTGGATGCATATCAGCTATAAAAGGCCTACAAGGTCAATACTGCCCTATAATATTTTATAAGAAATTTATTGAGGAAAATGAAACTAAACCATTGAACAATGATGAAAAATATCAACTGATCAATAGGCTTAAGTCTATTACTCAGCATGATTTTGTATCAC
The DNA here is from genome assembly GCA_028728195.1 of Endozoicomonas sp. (ex Botrylloides leachii). GTDB lineage: Bacteria > Pseudomonadota > Gammaproteobacteria > Pseudomonadales > Endozoicomonadaceae > Endonucleibacter. The sequence goes on along the minus strand of JAQYUY010000030.1, from coordinate 22,771 downwards.
TAAATGTAAAAGTGACGGATGCTGGTTTTTTGGAGCAAACAAAGGAAGGAAAATTACCAATTGCTATTTTAAAAAATGGACATGGAGATTTTTTTGGTGATCTAGAAACAGATGACTCTAGGATCAAAATTACATATGTTAAACCGAAAGAGAGATGTATCAAGGGGAAGATAGATGTTGAAGTTAAAAAAATATAAAGTTTAGTAGACCCTTTAAAATTTTGTGACTTGGAATAGTTGATTCAGGACATCTAGTTAGTCTACCCTCGGACTGAATGTCTACAATTAGGTTATCTAATAAACTTTAAGATGCTCGTTTTTTTTCGGAACTTATCCCATTAAAAATGAAGGGCTATATCAAAATAGAGATCAGCATCTTGAAAACGTTTGATTATACGGTAAGGCGCTGTTCATCTGAGTAGTTGATAGTTTATCCTTCAACTAAACCCATGCATGGGGATGATCTCATGAAACACACCGATTTTATTAATCTTCTTGAATCCCTTACCTTGCTCACTGATGAGCAGCTTCATGTTATCCAGTCAGCCGTTGATGGTCATCACCTCTACGGCTCCCTGCTAATCGAATGAATTGAAAAGAACTTCTGCGCACACCCCATATGCGATATATGTGGCAATGATGCGATTCGTAAATACGGTTTTCAAAAAGAGCGGCAAAGATACCCATGTAAAAACTGCCACCATACATTTAATGCCTTAACCTCAACCCCTTTAGCTCGGTTGAAAAAAGTATGGATGCTGGATAAGTATCTCAACTGGGTAAAGATTCAGAAGAGTTGATAGTGTTCTCGGTATATAAACTCGCCAATGACTTTGTCATGAATTTCTTCTGATTTTGAAAAGCAGATAGATCGACGGCATAACCGCTCCAAACGTATTCTAAAATTGAGGTTTTGCCGTTCTATACGCTGAGTAAAGCGCTTACCTATAATATGCCGCTCTTTTGGCAAGTACTTCGCTTATGACTGCCACTGATCAGTGCATAAAAACTTAAATCGATAGGGTTTCAGTAGCTTGAGTAGCTTTTTCAGCGTTGCATCCGCTCTCCGACCAAAAGCGTGTGCAATGATCCGCTTAAATCGTGGTTCTCATGCATACCAGAGCCAGCGCTGATTTTTTTTACTCCCTACGAATGACCACTGTTTATCCATCTCACAGATCAGCTGAACCTTTTCATTTTCAAATGAAAGTTCTGTTACAGATGGTGGTGATAGTTTTTAAATGAGCAATGACAGTAGTTCGGCTGATTTTGAGGAATCGTTCAATATCGCGAACACCTGAGCCATTATGAGTAAGCTGAACAATCCGTTCATGGGTTCCAGGCTGGTTAGCATTGTAGAGGTAGTCACGTTGAAAGGTTTTATTACAACAACGGCAGAGAAACCTTTGCAAGCCTGATCTTGCCTTCCCATTTTTGACAATATCATCTGATTTACGACAGTGAATATATATAATTTTAACAAGAGCTATAATACTACAACACAAATCTACAGGAGTAGCAGGTTTTGCTAAAGTTGAGGGCTATCAACTCTTATGAACCTTCACCAAAAAAATATTTTCATTATAAATTTTTTCTATTTATTTTAATAAGGATTTCGTATTAGGAAATATTTAGATGAAAAAATACACTTTATTTATTTAAATAAGATATTACTCTAAGTTGAGTTAGTAATGCAGCGCTATTACACTGTGCTTTTATGCTATAAATTTACGATTATTGCTCATATAAAAATAACAATCCTGTGCTAGGGTTAAGTAGCAGTAAGAGGTAGTTTTTAAAGTTATTAATTTTTTGAGCATATATTACTGAAAAGATGGATTAATATGGTTTATTTATCTACTTTTTATAAACAACACATATTGTTTGTTAAAGAATAATTCCGGAATAACTTTCGAAATTCTTTCGAGTATGAAATTAAAAACCTTTCTCAATTTATCCCTGATAAAGCAGGTGATTTATTTAGGAATTGTTCCTAAATACCTTGAATAGCATTAATAAACGGGGGTCTTCGTGTCTAATTTTTTTACTGGATACTCGATCAGAACCAAGCAAGAACTTATTAAGCGTCAGGTAACTAATGTTGCCGCAATTACTTTTTTTAGTCAGTTTGCCTCTTATGCTATCAACTCTATTTTTATCCTGTTCTTGACACTTCCTATGATTAAAAATGGGTTGGGTATGACAGAAGCACAAGCCTATGAATTTATGGGGGTGACTCAGGCCGTGGGTTATATAATGCCTTTTATTGGCGGCTATATAATTGACAAATATCTGGGTCTACGCCGTGGCATTACTGTAGGGGTTAGTCTACTAGTTGTTGCTTATGGTTTAGTTTATCTAGGCAGTTCATACGTCCATATTTTTGGAAATAAAGCATTTATTGCAGCTTATGCTCTGATCCCAGCTATCAACTCTTTTGTTATGGCACCATCATCTGCTTTAGTTAGCCGGATATATAAGGGTGACGAAGTGGGTAGTAAGTCTGGTATGACTTTATACTACATGTCTATTAACATCGGGAGCCTAATTGGTATAGGTGTTGCCCCAATGCTAATGAATAGTCAGTTCGGAGTTATGTCTGTACTAGCTATCGTTGTGATAGGTAAAGCGTTATCAGCATTAAATTTTATTGCAAAATATAAGCTATATGAAAATATTATTGATGATATGGACACTCAACCAATGACTTTGGGACGACTTTTCCCTGTGTTAACCTTCTTATCAGTTGGCTATCTATTGTCGTTTATTGCTTACTTAAACCCTAGCATTAGCACTTATCTTATTGGTGCAGGTTGTGTATCAGGTATTTTTATCTTTTGTGTTCGAACACTGCTTTTGAAAGGGGCTGATCGTACTAAACAATTAGTTGCTGCTTTTTTAATTTTAGTTGCTGTTGTGTTTTTTGTTCTTTATAACCAAATGGCAACGACAATGGTATTATTTATTAAAAATAATACGGATTTTAAATTATTTGGCATTAAGTTAGCAGCTGCTCAATTTCAGATGATAAATCCCTTAGTTATTATTTTAATTGGCTCTGCTCTACCGCGTTTCTATCGAGCATTTAAGAGATTCACTATTCCTTATCAGTTCTCTGTGGGTGTTATCTTGGCAGGTTTGTCTATGATTACTCTATGGGCAGGCGCTATTGATGCAGATCATCATGGTATCACTAGTGCTAATTACGTAGGGCTTGCATATTTTATTATTACAATTGCTGAATTATTTGTAAGCGCAGTGGGCCTTTCAATGATTGGGCTATTCTGTCACTCTTCTATGATCACCTTTGCAATGGGAGCTTGGTATCTGGCGGCTTCCATGTCTAATCTAATTTCTGGGCAATTAGGTAAACTGGTAGCGCTACCTAGAATAGATGTGGACCCTTTCAATGCGCTTCATTCTTATAGCAGCTACTTCTCAGAGATTGGTATAGTCGGGGTCGCAGCCGGCCTTTTATTATGTATCGTGATGTACTTTTTACAACGTAGCCTTAACCGTCGCGGCATTGCTATCTCATAGTATAATCTTAAACGGCTATGCTTATTACAAGCAGTAGGGACGTTAGCATGATAATTCTGAGTGAAAAGCAAGCAATATAAATAAGTACAACCAACCCTATGAGGCATCGTTTTAGGAGATATTCCCAGCATCGACCTCATTAGGTTTTTCTTGATTGAGATTATGATTTAACAAATTCTAAGTACCCAGTGTATGGTTTTTTGAGTCTTATGCTGCCTTAAACTTTCGCTTTGTTTTACAAGTGATACCAATCAACTCGGTGCTGGTGTTCAGATGGTCAGCGCAATAGTGTAGTTAAAAAGCTTGATGGGTATAATATCTTTTCTTTCATCAGTTGGCTTATTCATTAATAGTTGAGTTGACGAGTACTAGGTGTTGGCCTTCAAGTTTATTTCTATTGGCGTCTAATAGCATCTTAAAATCTAATAGGTATATACTAGCGCCATTTCACTAGGCAGCCCATACGGTTATGAAAAAACAGGTCAACGCTGACGTGGTGGTGATTGGAGGCGGTATAGCGGGTCTTTGGTTATTTCGCAAACTTAACCTAAGCGGCTACAAAGCAGTATTACTTGAAAATAACGCCTTGGGAGGCGATCAAACAATCAAGTCTCAGGGGATTATTCACGGTGGAACCAAGTATACATTGTCGGGTAGCCTTACAAAGGCTTCCCAATGCATAGCCGGCATGCCTGATCGTTGGCGTAAAGCGTTAGCGGGTAAGGAGCAAGTAAATTTATCAGGTACCAAAATCCTGTCTAACTATCAGTATTTATGGTCGCCGGGTGGCCTAGGGTCTCGCTTAACTTCTTTTTTTGCTAGTAAAGCCTTGCGTGGTCGGGTAGATTCCCTTAAGCCAGAGCAGTACCCTGCTATTTTTCAGCACCAAGGGTTTAAGGGAACCGTTTATCAGCTTAATGAAGTTGTTTTAGATGTAAGTTCGGTTATTAACGTATTGGTTGCTGGCCTTGAACATCGTTGTATCAAAATTGATTGGAATAGTAATGCCAAGATAATAGCAAACCACAGGACAATTGAGGGCATAGATATTCATCAAGGCAATGAGCTATTTCATTTAAAAGCTAAACGTTATGTCACTACGGCTGGGAGTGGAACAGCTGATCTTATTGCTCAATGGGGACTTGTTAAGCCCCAGATGCAGGTTAGACCATTACATATGGTTATGGTTAAGCATGGGTACCCCGAACCTATTTTTGCCCACTGCATAGGTGCTAAACGGGTTCCTCGTATTACTATAACAACGCATCCAACAGCAGCTAAACAGTGGGTATGGTATTTAGGTGGTGAAATTGCAGAAGAAGGGGTTAAATACTCTTCCGAGGCGCTTATTAATATTGCAAAACAAGAGTTAGCTGCACTGTTGCCATGGGCTAATATGGGGGGGGCAAAATGGTCTACGCTACGGGTTAACCGTGCAGAACCAAAACAGAGTAGTGTGCTTAGACCAGATGCAGCCTTCTGTCAGCAGGTTAATAATAGCATAGTCACTTGGCCTACCAAGTTAACACTTGCTCCTAATTTGACAGATGAAGTCATTAAGATATTAGCTAAGTCAGGGGTTGAGCCTTCGGGCAATGAAACATTTTCTTTGCCAGAAAACTGTGCTTGCCCTAAAATATTACCCCCTTTTTGGAGTAGCTATTTTGATTAATATGCCAATTATGCCGAAAAGAAAGATTATAGGAACAGATATCTTTGTTTCTCCAATTGGTTTGGGTACGGTGAAGTTAGGTCGAGATCAGCAAGTTAACTATCTAAAGCGGTTTAAAATACCTGATGATAAAGCCATCTGCCAGCTGTTAGATCTTGCTCAGTCTATGGGGGTTAACCTGCTGGATACAGCACCAGCTTATGGTACAAGTGAAGAGCGTTTAGGCAAGTTACTTGGCTATCGTAGAACAGATTGGGTTATTTGTAGTAAAGTAGGTGAGGAGTTTCAAAATGGCGCGTCACATTTTGATTTTTCTCCAGAACATATCCGTTTTAGCGTTCAGCGCAGCCTAAAGCGACTTAATATCGATTATTTGGATATTGTTCTTATTCATTCCTCAGGTGAGGATGCTACTATTATTCAAAAATATGGCTGCCTTGATGTATTAGCGGATTTAAAAAAGGAAGGTTTAATTCGAGCCAGTGGAATGTCGAGTAAAACGGTAGAAGGTGGCTGCTTGGCGCTTGAGCGCTCAGATATCGCTATGGTGACGTATAATATAGCTGATCAATCTCAGCAACCTGTACTTGATTTTGCAGCACAACAGGGCAAAGGCATTTTGGTCAAGAAAGCGCTAGCTAGCGGGCATGCTTGTTTAAGTGGTTCTATTGACGAAAGCATAGCATTTGTCTTTGCTCACCCAGCAGTATCATCAGCGGTGGTTGGCACTATAAACCCTACACATCTGAGAGAAAATATAGAAGCAATAGATCACGTTTTTACAGGCCGATTATAATGTGTTTCTAACAGCCTTTTAATTGAGTATTGCTGATTAACATAAACGGCTGTATAAGTGTATCTCTTGCGCTCTAAGAGATGTGTTATACAACCCTATTTTCTAACGACTGTGATGAGATGAACAGCCGGATTTCAGAGCAAGGCGGAATTAGGGGTAATAGTAAGGCTATTGCAAAGCGTGCTAAAACGATGCTGTTGCTCAGATGGTCAGCGCAATAGTGTAATTAGAATATGATTGGTGTTACTCTTCTTGTGTTTCTTGCATCTTCTCTACAATCACTGTTGTAGAGCAGTTATCCAGAAATGATAGCACTTTCACATCACCACCATAAGCTTGCACAATAGATGCACCAACAACATCATTCAGCGCATAGTCTCCCCCCTTTACCAACGTATCAGGCTTGATTGTCTCAAGCAGGTTTTCAGGTGTGTCTTCATCGAAACTGACAACCCAGTCAACCACTTCAAGAGCAGCAAGAACGGTTTGGCGTCTATCAACAGGGTTTATTGGACGACCATTACCTTTTAGGCGTTTGACCGAACTATCGCTATTAACAGCTACGATCAGCCGATCACCCTGTAGGCGCGCTTGCTCAAGGTAGCCGATATGGCCTGCGTGGATAATATCAAAGCAGCCGTTAGTGAAGACTATTTTCTCACCATGAGCACGGGCATCTTCCACTACGACTTTAAGTTGTTTAGGCGTTACAATCCCACGTTCGACACCAAAATCTCGGCTGATCTCCCGGCGCAGCTCTGGCATGTTAACGGTGGCAGTGCCTAGTTTGCCTACCACGATGCCTGCAGCGATATTGGCAAGAGCTGCGGCTTTAGCAAAATCACTATTTACGGCAAGCGCTGCAGCCAATACAGAAATGACAGTGTCACCCGCACCGGTGACATCAAAAACCTCTCGCGATCTTGCTGGTAAGTGAAGCGCGTCACCTTCTTTTTGAATCAGCGTCATGCCATGCTCGCTGCGGGTAATAAGCAGTGCTTCCAGCTCTAAATTGCACAGTAGGTTTCGTCCTTTTTCAAGCAAATCTTGCTCGGTTTTGCAGTGACCAACTACTGCTTCAAATTCGTTGACGTTAGGTGTAATAATGGTAGCGCCGCGGTAGCGGTTGAAGTCAGATCCTTTTGGATCAATCAGAACAGGAATGCCTCTGGACTTAGCGAGGTTGATAAGGCTCTTATAACCTTTCAATGAACCCTTATTATAATCAGAAAGTACAATAGCGCCGACCTTATCAATAAGCTTTTTGGCTTTGCTTTCAATGATATCAGCATTAAGCCCAGTAAACGGTTCTTCATGATCCAGTCGGATAAGTTGTTGGTGCTGGCTTATCACTCTTAGTTTAGTGATAGTGGGTACGTTTGGAATGCGGATAAAGTCACAACATACACCTCCGGCATCAAGACGTAAGTCCAATATCTTGGCAGCTTCGTCATCACCGGTAGCTGAAATAAGCCAAGCGGATGCATTGAGAGAGGTAATATTGAGGGCAACATTACCAGCCCCTCCTGGGCGATCTTCAACGTTACCGATACGCACAACAGGAACAGGTGCTTCAGGTGAGATGCGGGATGTTGCACCGTGCCAGTAACGATCTAGCATAACATCACCAATGACGAGTACTTTGGCCTGATCAAAGCGGGGGAGAGAAATTTTCATATTAACTCCATATTATGATGACCTGCCGTGCTCTCTAGTGTGTGGGTAACGTTCTTTTGAAATTGCATTTTATGCAATTTAGCGTAATGACCACCTTTAGCTAACAGCTCAGTATGATTTCCTGTTTCAATGATACGTCCTTGTTCCATCACAATAATTTTATCTGCATTCTCAATGGTTGATAGCCTGTGAGCTATAACTAGTGTCGTTCTATTTTTCATCGCTTCATCTAAAGCTGCTTGTATATGACGCTCTGATTCGGTATCTAAAGCCGATGTTGCCTCATCCAGTATCAATATTGGTGCATCCTTTAAAATAGCTCTGGCTATGGCTAACCGTTGTCTCTGGCCACCGGATAGCAGCACGCCATTTTCTCCAATTAAGGTATGTATACCATCTGATAGATTCTCAATAAACTCTGTAGCATGAGCAGCTTTCACGGCATTATGAATCTGTTCTTCACTGATACCAGAAAGATCACCATAAGCAATATTTCTTGCCACGGTATCATTAAATAACGTGACATCCTGACTGACTAAGGCAATGTGACTACGGAGATTTTTTAGTGCGTAATTATTCAGAGGGATATCATCAATATTAATATCACCGACACTGTGGTTATAGAAGCGTGGCACAAGATTAGCTAATGTGCTTTTACCGGAACCAGACTTACCTACTAGAGCGACTGTTTGCCCAGGCATTACCATAAAATTGATATTTGTAAGCGCGTTGCGCTCTGCACCTGGGTATTGAAATCCAATATTGCAGAACTCAATTTTGCCCATTACCCGCTCTTTAGTAAATGTGCCGGTATCTTTCTCTTGTGGTTCATCTACCATATTAAAAATATCTTCTGCTGCGGCAATCCCTTTTTGAATATTAGAGTTGACTTCGCTAAGCTGACGAATCGGCTTAGGCAGCAAAAAGGCAGCCGTAATAAAGCCGACCATTGAAGCCGTTGTTGCACTGCCTTTCATCCACAGCACCACGTAAAGCAGTGCTGCAAGTGCGCATGATACTAAAAATTGTAATGTGGGCGTGTGAATAGCAGACATTTTGGTCATTTTTAGATTTTGTCGGGTATTTTGCAAGCTGCTATCTAAGAATCTTTTTTTCTCGTAGCCTTCGCCCCCAAAACCTCTGACTATGCGGTAGCCATTAATGGTTTCGGAGGTAACGTGGGTCAGATCGCCCATGCTAAATTGCACTCTTTTACTGATATTACGAAAGCGCCTGCTAGCACTGGTTACCACAATAACAATCAGGGGTGTGGAGATGATAAATACCAGCGTTAGTTTCCAATCGGTGTAAAGGAGATAGCCCATCGTAAATAAAACGGTCAAACCTTCACGAATCATCACCTTTATGGCATCAGTCGCTGCCCCTGTAACCAAGGAGACATTATAGGTAATGCGCGCGATTAGGTGGCCTGATTTATTATTGTCATAGTAACTGCTAGGTAACCCAGTCATATGGTTAAACATCAGGCAGCGAAGATCATGTACCACTGACATCGCGACCTTTGAGAGATAGTAGTTACCAAGAAAAGAGCCTATTCCTCTGATAAGGGCTAGAACAAGCATCGCAATAGGAATCCAGTAAATAGCAATATTGCTTGCACCGTCGAGAACATTTACAAAATATTCCAATAATTTTGCGACGGCTGGCTGGGAGAGAGCAAATAAGATGTAGCCCACAATGCTCAAAACAAAAAATGCCCAGTAGGGTTTTACGTAGCTCAGCAGGCGCAGATATATATTTAGGCTGCTGGCTTTATTGGGTTTAGTCATAATAGTGAAGATAGTCAGGGTTGCTGAGCTGGCTTGTTGCACTACATAACTGTGGCGCGTTTTCCTCAAAAAATACCAGCTATATTTAATAGGGCAAGTGTCCATATTAGCACACTGGTTTTTTAGCAGCCTACAAGAAACTGTAATAACCTGACTGGTCGTTGCGTATTGTTTGCGTGATATCTAGATGCAATGCCTTATAAGCTTTCAAGATGCCTAGCATTTATACCCATAAAAATTTTTACTTACGCTATTGCGCTGGCCACCCGAACACTAGCACTGCGTTGGAACTCTTGGCAATAGCCCTACGGCTACTTATCATTCCGCCTTGTTCTGGACTTCAGCTGCCCATGCTCATTATGGTAGTTATAATAACATAATTGCTATTATTGTGCTCTTGCCTACAGTTTCATAGTCTATCAAAATCCAATAAAATGAGTATTAATTATTAGGCTGTTGCATCTGCTCCATTATCTGGTTAATTGAATTACGAATATTTGCCATCATGGCCTTATAGCCCTCTTCAAATCCTCGGTAGAAAGCGCGCTGCGCATCTGATAAAGGCTCTTCAGGAATGGCAATAGGCGGCAGCTGCTTACCTGCAAGCTCCTCATTATCCATGAATGGATTCATGGGTGCTGGCAGGGTTAATGCGATATATCCGCCTTTCATATAACCATCAATATAGCGACTTTTTTGGAAAGGGTTATCATCTTCAGTCTGCTCTACATGGTGGTAGAGCTTTTCTATTTCATAATAACGTTCGCGGTATTGAGAACGGAGATTGGTATCTTCGGCATTAATCTCAATTAACCCAAGCTGGGTCATTACTTTTTCATAGCCATTTCGATAACCATTATCTTCAAAGTTGCTACCTTGTAGTGGTTGTGATCTTGAGATACGACTGGCTTTTCCCTGAGAAGCATCATTCATGCCATGACGATAGCCATTTAGGTAGTCTTTAAATGCTTTCGAGTCGGTATCAAGATGACTTTTTTGCTCAAAAAACGCTTGGGCATCACACCAACTTTGCTTAAGAGGATCATTGTCATCTAGAGAGGCGCAGTTGTAAGATGTGTTTTTAGTACAGGTAGATGAATCATTGGCCGATATGGATTCACAGCTGCATTGCTCTTGCTTATCACAACCACTGCTCATCAATAGGCACGTTGCTATAACCAGTGATAATAGTGTTTTTATAGTGTGCTTATACACGTAAGTTCTCCTTCACGATGAAATGGATTTATCAATGTGACAAGAGCTAAGCAATCGCAAGATTTGGTGCTTTCTTGGGAAGCGTACCCTTGCTTCGCGCGGCACAACGGCACTGACGGCTATGATTCACTCTTGTTTCACATAAAATAATTATTATTTTCTTGCTCCTGTGCATCCTGAATTCAGGTAGTAATTATAGTAAGGACTGAGTAAATATAGACCAGAGAATCTGTAGCGCATGGTTTATTTTCGAATAACACTAGTCGTTTTTCTAACTACCGTAACTAGCATGTGGAGCTGGACTTCAGAACAAGTTGGCATGACGAATAATAACTGGACTATTGCTAGGCGTTCCAACGTAGTGCAGATGTTAGGGTAGTCAGCGCAAGAGCATAGTTAAAAGATTCAATTGGCATAAGTGACCTCTAAGAGGCTCGATATTGTTGATGCTGAAAAAGTAACCTGTCGTAAGGAATCAAAGATGTGATTTCATCTAGGCAGTGAGTTGCGGTAGGATTATCAGCACGATCAATTGACAGTATGCAGTATCGAGTCCACTGTATGCACTTAACTGCCCTTTTCTCAATAAAAGCTGCTAATGCATTTTACGTTATTAGCATTGAGAGGGTCTTCTAACTATTCTGAATGAAGTAGTCTATGTTTGGTTCTCGCAAAGATGATCAGAAAACAGCTAAGCGACGTCGTATCTGGCCTTGGAATCGCCGCAACGATGATAAAAGTCAGGCAGATGCAGCTGCGCTGAAAGAAAATGAACCTACAACAGAAAACTGTGCTGTCTCGGTAGAAAATACGGAGGCGAAACAAGCTGTTGGTGAAACTGAAACGGGAGAGACAGTTAAAGATCAATCCAGTAAAGATCAATCCAGCGCTGATAGAAATCAAGCAAACACGACACCTATTAATCAGCAGCCAGAATCTACTATATCCACTACCTCAGCAGTTGTTCATCAGCAACCTGCAGATTTGAGTTCAGAATTCAAAGAAAAAACAGTGCCTCAAGCTTCAGCAGGCGATGTGGACATATTTGGTGTGCCTGCTTTTGACAATGCTGAACAAGAAGTAGCTGCGTCTACCGCAGGTTTTTTTACCAAAATGCGAAAAGGGTTGAGCAAAACCCGTAACGTATTAATTGACGGTGTTGCCGAGCTTTTTATCGGTAGAAAAGACATTGATGATGATCTTTTAGAAGAGCTTGAAACCCAGCTTCTGGTCTCTGATGTTGGCGTAGAGGCAACCACTGAGATCATTAAAAAACTAACGGATCGGGTCAAGTACCGAGAGCTGGATGATGTGGATGCGCTAATGGGTGCGTTGAAAGCTGAATTGCGAGCAATGCTTGAACCAGCAGATAAACCGCTGGTCATCAGTGAACAAAAAACACCGTATGTGATCTTAATTGTTGGCGTTAACGGTGCTGGAAAAACAACGACTATTGGTAAACTGGCCAGCAGACTAAAAAAACAAAATAAGAGCGTGATGCTTGCAGCTGGCGATACATTTCGTGCTGCTGCAGTCGAGCAGCTTCAAGTATGGGGTGAACGAAATCAAATCCCTGTTATTGCACAGCATACCGGTGCTGACAGTGCGTCTGTTGTGTATGATGCTTTTGAGGCAGCAAAGGCGCGCGGTGTTGATATATTAATTGCAGATACAGCGGGGCGGTTACACAATAAAGAACACCTTATGGAAGAGTTAAAAAAGGTAAAGCGTGTATTAGGCAAACTCGATGAAGAAGCGCCCCATGAAGTATTACTGGTAATAGATGCAGGAACCGGTCAAAACGCCCTGAGTCAGGCTAAGTTATTCCATGAAACGGTGAAGTTAACGGGCATGGCATTAACTAAGTTAGACGGTACAGCAAAGGGGGGGGTTATTTTTGCTTTATCTCGTCAAATGCAACTACCAATCCGCTTCCTTGGTATAGGTGAGCAGATTGATGACTTGCGCCCTTTTGTTGCTAGCGAGTTTGTAGACGCTTTATTTGATGATAGTAAGGGTAAAAGAAAAGATTAAATAAATTATTTTTAACAAGACTTTTAAGTGGTTATTCAATTGCTAGCGTGATTATGGTGGGCTTTGGTAGGCTGTGATAGCGTTAAAGAATTGATCTGTTTAGTGTGATGCGTGCTATTTTGTGCTGATTGCGGAGCGTTAAATGATCCGTTTTGATGATGTCTGTAAGCGTTATCCAGGAGGTGGGGTTGGCCTTGAACAGGTAAGTTTTCACTTGCGTAAAGGCGAATTTGCTTTTTTAACTGGACACTCCGGTGCGGGCAAAAGCACCCTGATGAAACTAATTATGCTACAAGAGCGTGTATCTTCTGGGCAGATCTGGATTGGCGGTCATAACCTGAGAACTCTCAGAAAAAACCAGATACCCTATTTTAGGCGTAACATTGGGGTAGTATTTCAAGATCACCAATTGCTTTTTGATCGCAGTGTCTTTGACAATGTAGCATTGCCTCTTAGAATTGCAGGCCATTCCTATAATGGCAGTTCAGGGCGTGTCCGGGCAGCCCTTGAAATGGTCGGTTTATTGAATAAAGACAAAGTATTTCCATCGGCGTTGTCTGGTGGCCAGCAACAGAGGGTGGGGCTTGCTAGAGCTATTGTTAACAGGCCAGCACTTATTTTAGCTGATGAGCCAACAGGTAATCTTGATCCCCAGTTATCTGGAGAGATTATGCATTTATTTGAAAATTTCAACAAAATTGGGGTTACGGTGCTGGTGGCTAGTCATGATCTTGCGCTGGTAGCTCGTATGCGCCATCGAATATTAACACTTGACCAAGGACGATTGGTAAGCGATCAGGAGGTTGGATGAGCTTGTTTTCAAAAAAGAAAACAAAGGAGAAAAAAGTAGCTAAAAAGACATCATCGGTACATAGCTCTCAAGGCCAAGACCTGTTAAAAGGCGCAGAAAAAAGCGTTATTGCAGTATTGTCATGGAAGTACATTTTTGGGTTACACCGGCAAATGGCAAAGGAAGCATGGGTTCGCCTTTTAAATACCCCTATCGCCAGTTTTATGAACTGCCTGATGATTGCTTTAGCGTTTGTACTTCCTGCATTGTTTTACCTATTTGTAGCTAATATTCAACAGTTGGGGGCAGATTGGGGGGGGAGCCCAACTGTTTCTCTTTATCTTAAAAAAAATATTTCCCATCATCAGCTTGATCAGTTAAATAAGAAGGTTACTGATAACGCCGCTATTATCAGTGCGGCCTATATCTCGCCGAAAGAAGGACTCAATGCTATTGAGAAACGATTAGGCATCACTGATATTGCCGTAGAGCTTGGTTTTAACCCTCTACCTGGGGTTCTACGGCTGAAAGTAAAACCAGCTATTTCATACGCTGAATTGAATGCCTTCGTGCGCCAACTTAAGAAATTTCCAGAAGTGGATCAGGTTCGTCTTGATAGGCAGTGGGTTGAGCGATTAATGGCAATTGCGCAATTGCTTGAGCAGGCTGCAGCTGTGTTAGCTATATTGCTGGGTTTAACGATATGGCTGGCTATTAGTAATACGGTTAGTTTAAAAATTGAGGCGCGAAAGAACGAGCTTAGCGTTATAAAGTTGGTTGGCGGTACAGATGGGTATATTATGTTGCCCTTTCTATATACAGGTGTCATTTATGGTGTTGTAGGTGCTTGCTTGGCAATACTGATTCTTTGGATTGTTTTGGCGGCCATGATACACCCTATTATGTCGCTGATTAGTCTCTATGGCAGTAGCTTTGAGCTTGTAAATCCAGGTATGGCCATGTTTTCCGCCTTATTGCTGACAGGTATGTTGCTTGGCGGATTCGGCGCTTGGGTAAGTTGTTACAAGCACTTAAAAAACGATGTGCCTTCTTAATATAGAGGTAGCAATGAAAAAAGATAACGTCTTTAACCCTAACATCTTTTTGATTTGATATACTGTACCTGCACAAGGGAACTTTTAGCATTATCTTTGAGTCAGGAGAATTAGAGAAGATTAGTTAGGAGGTAGGAGTAAGCATGGAAACCAGTTTGCAGCCAGTAGATATTTTAGTTCCAGGGCGCAATTTAGATGCGTACATGCAGGCTGTTGGTCGCATAGCAGTATTATCTGCTGAGCAAGAACATAAACTAGCAGAACGCCTTTTTTATGAGAATGACCTTGAAGCTGCTAGACAGTTGGTCTTGTCTCATCTGCGTTTTGTTGTGCATATTGCTAAAAGTTACTCAGGTTATGGCTTGCCAATGTCAGATTTGATTCAGGAAGGCAATGTTGGCTTGATGAAGGCTGTTAAGCGGTTTAACCCAGAAGTAGGTGTTCGACTGATTTCTTTTGCTGTGCACTGGGTGAAAGCAGAAATTCATGAGTTTATTTTACGCAACTGGCGCATCGTCAAAGTTGCGACTACAAAAGCGCAGCGTAAACTGTTTTTCAACTTGAGAAGCTCTAAGAAAAAACTGGCATGGCTCAATAATGACGAAGTCAATGCTGTCGCAAAAGATCTTGGAGTAGAAACCAATGTTGTCCGTGAAATGGAAGGCCGTATGGCTGGCCAAGACACAGCCTTTGACGGTTTTTGTGATGATGATGAAAATGCTTATCAGTCACCCTCCCAGTATCTTCAAGATCAACATGCCGACCCTGCTATTCAGCTTGAAAATGCGAATTGGACGGCATCCTCTATTGAGAGTCTAAGACATGCGTTGTCTATGTTAGACAAGCGAAGTCGCGATATTCTTGAGAAACGCTGGTTAAGTGAGAACAAGGCAACATTGCATAATTTGGCAGCTGACTATGGTGTATCGGCTGAACGCATCAGGCAGCTAGAAAAAAATGCGATGAAAAAAGTGAAAAATGCTTTACTCTCTAAAGAAGACTAAGCAGAGTAAAAAAGGTAGTGGGTTAACCTTTTGAGTTGTCTATAATATGGCGAATAGCATGCTATTAAGAAGATAGCTTCAAAGATTGTTGCAGCAAAAGTATAAAAATCATAGGTAGCAGCGCTTATGGAATGCCTCGTTGTCGCTGCTACAATACCACTAGTCATACTAAGAAGTTGTTCGTAATCTCGTCAATAATAGTACCAAGAAGGATAAACTAGTAAATTGAAGGTGTATATTCAATTTATGCTCAGTATTTGTTATAAGCGTCAGCTGTTTTCTATTTAGGAAAATGAACACTCGAAAAATCACCACTGCAAAAGTATCTAGTTCGCTCCTTTTTGCAGCCTGTAAAGAAGCACTTAGTATTTCATCAGTGAAATTAGAAGAGTAGATGAAAACATATTTTTCTGCCGCCATAAACAGATTGTTCATGTATTTATTATATATTTCATCTTCAATTAAGTGATATATAACATCCAGAGACATTGAAAGTTTTGCAGTTATATTTCCAGCGCTCCCTACAACATAAAAAGACTTGCTTAAGTCTTAAGTCAGTTGCAAATTTATTTTGCATATTCAACTGCGGTTGAAGAAATATCTAGTCCTATATAATTTGGGTAATTAGCCAATGTCAGTTGATTTCCATCATCATACTCAAATTCAATCACTGATTTTATCTCATTTGATGCTACAAATTCGTTTATTGTGGAAGCACCGTATAACTTGAGTTATTAAAGCCATAAGGCTTCAATTATTTTTGTACTATGGTTAGCAGCTTTATAAATACTACCACCCTCAGGACATTAATGTTGCTAGGTACATACAACTGAAAACGGATTCCGATTAAGCCAAAGCATCACCCATAATCCACTGAATAGCCTTACAGGTTTTATCAATCTCACCCTTTGTCAAAGAGGGGTGTACCAGAAACATCAAACTGGTTTTACCTAGCTCTCTTGCTGTCAGTAAAGGTGCTTGCGGACGAAAATCAGTGTTATCGAAAGCTTTTTCCAAGTAAACCTCTGAGCAGGAACCCTGATAGCAGGGAACACCAACAGTATTGATTTCATTGACAATTCGATCACGATTCCAACCTGACCTCAGCATGTCAGGACGAATGAAAACATAGTGTTTATAGCAGGCGTGCTCCATATATTCTGGAAACTTAGGAACTCGAAAAGCAGGAATAGTTTTACAAACTCTAGTAATGGCAGCGGAGTTATCTTGACGCTGCTGAGTCCATTGTGGCATGCGCTTCAGCTGGATTCGGCCAATAGCCGATTGCATCTCGGTAATACGCCAGTTAGTCCCAAAAGAGTTATGAAGCCAGCGGAAGCCTCTTGGATGCTGAGCCTTATAAACGGCATCGTAACATTTACCGTGGTCTTTAAAAGACCACATTACTTTCCACAAGGCCTCATCATTGGTGGTCACCATACCGCCTTCACCGCCGGTAGTCATAATTTTATCCTGACAAAATGACCAAGCTCCGATATGACCTATGCTACCCACTGAGCGGCCTTTGTATTTTGCGCCATGTGCTTGGGCGCAATCTTCAATTACATAAAGATTATGCTTTACTGCTAACGCCATAATCGGATCCATATCGCAGGGGAGTCCGGCAAGATGAACACATATAACAGCTTTAGTACGTTCCGTTAACACGGCGCGGATAGTGTCAGCAGTAATATTTTGGGAGTCTTGGTGAACGTCAGCAAATACAGGCTTAGCACCAGCATTCACAATACTGCTAGCTGAAGCAATGAAGGTTCTAGGCGTAACGATTACTTCATCGCCGACACCAACCTTTAGCGACTGGAGAGCTAGATCTAATGCTAAGGTTCCGTTAGCCAGAGCAATGGCATAATGGGTTCCACAATATTGGGCGAACTCTTTTTCAAACTGACGGCTTTCATTGCCAGTCCAATAATTAACCTTATTGGATAAGAGGACTTGACTGACTGCATCGGCTTCCTCTTTGGTAAAAGAAGGCCAGGGGGAGAAGGGGGCATTAAGCATGGTTGTCTGTGGGCTCGATTAAAAGATGATTGGTATTAGAGGGTGATAAGATGGATATCTTTATTTAGGTTTTTGGAAAAAATATTTATAAAATACGCTATTTGCTACTGGGGATATAAATTTCAGCTTCCCCGTTAAGAACAATTTTATTTTTTACCTTACAAAAAGTATTAAAAAAAACCCTACCTTTTTTATTATCAATATCGTTCACAACGACGGTTGCAGTAACGGTGTCATCTATATAAACAGGTCTTTTAAATTCCAATGATTGTGAGACATAGATACAACCTGGACCAGGTAACTTTGTGCCAAATAAGGCAGAAAAGAAACCTGCGTAAAATAACCCATGTGCAACACGCTTTCCAAACCGAGAGTTTTCAGCATATTCTGCATCCATATGAACAGGATTATTATCACCTGATAATCCTGCGTAAGATTTAATATCAGCATCGGTAATAGTTTGTGAATAAGAAGCGCTCATTCCTACTTTAATGCGATGGATATCAGCATCATTGATGATGTTAATTAATTCAGACATTAATAACCCCTCAAACTACTTTTATTCAAAGGTTTTGCAGGATTACCAATAACGGTTTCACCTGAGGGTACATTTTTGGTAACAATTGCACCCATGCCAATGATGGCACCTTTGCTAATGGTAAGTGGCTTGCCAGGCATACCTTGCTTAATAATTGCACCAGCGCCGATGTATGCATGATCTTCGATATATATATTTCCATTACATTTTACGCCGGGGGCAAAGGTAACATAATCCCCAATAACGCAGTCATGAGCAATGTAGCTGTATATATTAGCATGAAACTGCTTACCAATTTTGATATTCGATGTCAGTGTTACAAATGGACATAGGATAGCGCCGTCTCCAATGGTCACATCGTGCATCTCGACCACATTTTTATGGCAAAGACTCCAGTTTTTAATGCCATCAGCAGCAGTTTTTTCTGAAAGTTTCTCCCTGATTCTGCTATTAGTAATAGAAAAAGAGATAAATTTTTCTGTTGCTGAAAAATCAATAAACTGTTTATAGCTTAAAACAGAAAATCCATTAACCTCAGCCCCTTCCATGGCATCATCAATAAAAAAGAGGTTATCATGGTGCAAGCCTTTTTGATTTAGGTGATCGATAGCCAATGGCATCACTTCACGACCAAACCCGCCGGCACCATAAATAGCATATATTGAGTGGCTCATGATTTCTATACCTAAAACTAATAAAGCAACTTAATTTTTACGCAGCCCCTGCCCTAAAAAATTCAACCATTATCTTTTTGTTTTTTACTATAACCTGATTCAGGGGGGCTGGGAACCTTGGAAGATGAACCTTCGAAAAAAGGCATAGTGGCCTCCTCTCCATGACTAATTGCTTCCCCTAGTATCACTGTCTTAATTGTTAAAAAAAGAATCTTAATATCAAGCCAAACTGATTGGTTGTCTACATACCAGACATCTAGTTTGAACTTTTCATCCCATAAGATAGCATTGCGTCCATTAACCTGAGCCCATCCAGTAATGCCTGGTTTCACTTCATGACGACGGTATTGCTCTTTGGAGTAGAGTGGTAGGTATTGCATTAGCAATGGTCTTGGACCCACTAGGCTCATTTCACCTTTAAGTACATTCCAGAACTCTGGTAATTCATCGATACTGGTACGGCGCATAAAATTGCCAAAATAAGTAATGCGCTCAGCATCAGGTAAAGGTTTACCATCTGGCCCATTGACTTCACGCATTGTTCGGAATTTAATCATCTCGAAAGGTTTGCCATCTAGCCCAGGACGAACTTGGCGAAATAACACGGGTTTGCCCATGGTCTTGGCAACTTTCCAAGCAATCAAGCCCATAATTGGACTAAAAAGAACCAGTGCAACCAGTGCACCAATGATATCCATCAAACGCTTTAGCATCGCCTTAAAGAAACACTTTGGTTGAATCTATTTGAAAGGTACACTTTTTTGTATACCGCCTTACCTAAATGACCTAATGCATACTAACAGAAAATAACTATAACTGATCGGTCAAGCGGTTTCTGGTACTTTTTTATTTACGCAGCCTCGGTGAACTTTGCAAGGTATTAGATAGCTATTATCAGCATGTTTTCTATAGCAGTTATATCTCAATGTACTCAAATATTGCCTGCTTATTATCTTCCCTAACAGCCTGTAGGGTATAGAGATTAACGCTAAGTTGCCAAGAGTTGTAGCCATTAGCTTATCTAACTAAAGCACTAGATTGGCAGTAGACTTCTTAAATGCACAGTGTGCTATTTTACGTTATTTTCCAACATGCTGCACCCCTTAATAGGGAGGATTGCCTTCATTCGTGTCCAGAAAACTATGGCATTTCAAGCTACTTATCTAATGATAAAGGATGTATTGCATAAATCATTGGATATGTAGCCTTTGGTAATTTTTTGAACTCTATAATTTTCCTTTTTCTCTTAATACCAAATGCAATATGCGTTAGCTTATTAAGGCGCCTTAAAATTTTGCTTTTTGGTTGACATAATGAAAATATTCTATAGCCTTTAGATCGTAGCCAAGCTATTGATTCAGTTTCATGAATATTTTGAGAAAACTCCGATTGATGCTGTTCCAAGCAAATTACAGGATGAAATTTAGAAATAACTTTATCTGCTCCTTTTAGAGCCTCTATCTCCATACCTTCGACATCAATTTTTATAAGTGACACTGCACTCATGGAGTCTATGCTTTCGTCTAAAGGCTTAACTAAAATTTCAGCGTAATTTTTTCCCTCTATTTCCATAGACACATGGCTACCACCAATATTATTGAAGTCTTCTTGCAATTTTAAATATTGCTGTGATGAGGCACAACCCCAGTTATTGACATCAATATTTTTTACTTGCTTGGCGTTAGCCTCTAATACATCAAATGTACGGGGATTGGGCTCAAAACAAATAACCTTGTTAAAATAACTTGAAAATTCTATAGCATGGTTCCCAATATTTGCGCCAATATCAATTGCCGTTGAGTTTGCAGTATCAATTCCGATTACTGATAGTAAATTTTTTAAATCAGCTAGATATTCTTTTTCATATAAACCATGAATATTAAGATTTAGCCCAATCCAATCATTGCCAAATACAGCGATAGGCATTCCGCGCTTTTCATTAAGGTTATTCGCTCTAGACTGAAGTTCTTTTATAATGAATTCATCTTTCAGCACTTTAAAGAAACTTTCATATGTCTCTCGATTTGCAATAGGCTTTCTCATTTTTTCTTCCCGCATTCAGCCAACGTTGTATACCAAGCGTTTTCTGGATATTTTTCCACACACTACCTTCACTCGTTCCAGTTCAGAACTCAGGGTCAACTTAACGGCGCTCAATAATGAGCTCATCCAGCATATTTGCGAAACGTTCTGCAAGTGCTGCGTAACTATGGTTTTTTTCAACATATACTCGCCCTGAATGCCCCAGGTTGGCGCGTTCGGCTGGCGTCATTATCACAAGTTTGGCGATGGCTTCAGCCAATGCTTCAGGGTCATCAGGTTGAACAGTGATCCCCGCTTTAGCCTCTTCTATGGGGTTATTTGATGCTGATGAAGCTATAACGGTTGGGCGTGCTGCGGCAAGATAGTCAAAAATTTTATTCATGCTGATTCCGTAGCGATAAAGTTTTGGCAAGTTCTTTACCGTAATGACAAACCCATCAGCTTCTGAAGCTAAAGCAGGAATCTGTTGCTTCGCCACCGGTTCCTCAAATTGAACATTGGTTAGTTCAAGCTGGTGTGCTAATTGCACTAAATCTTGTTTCAGCGGTCCTTCACCGATCATCCTCAAGCGGACATGCTGCATATTCTGGTGTTTTTGTAACAAGGCCATTGCCTTTAGCAGGTTACCAAGGCCATTAGCCTGACCATGGGCACCAAAATACATTAGTGTGAAGATGTCGTTTTTTTGCGGCTGTATTGGTTTAGGGTAATTAGTCAGTTCAACTCCATTGGGAATCCAAACAATTTTCTGTGCTGGAATACCCAGCGGTACAATATACTCTTCTGCCTTCGGCAATAAAACGACAATACGGTCTGCGCGCTTGTATAGCCATTTTTCGAGCACGCATAACCCACGGGTGATGATACTATTTTTACGTAATCTGCCAAGATCAATCAATGTTTGAGGCCAAAGATCACGCACCTCAAATATGAATGGCACCTTAAAACGCCAGGCTAGAATGGCTCCGGAAGCTGCGGCGAATGGATGCACACTTGATCCAATAACAACATCAGGTTTATTAAGTTCACGTGTACTATCAGGCATTAGGGCACGAAATGCATAGGCCAGCATATTTTTCATTCGCCCAGGACCATTACCGGTATACTGGGGCGTATGAATCCACAGGAATGGAATACCATGAAAATAGTCAATATGCTTTTTTTCCCAAACCTGAAGCCGTTGGCGTCCTGTATTAAGTTCAACACTTGCGGCTATCACAGATGAACGCCAGTTATGGGATAAAAGGTGGCGAGCAAGGCTGTAGTGACGGGTTCCCCCTGCGCCGCTAGGCTCCTGAGCGTAATGGTTTAAAATCCAGACGTTTTTCACAATTCAAAATACTCAATAAGACTGCTTGCGATAAGCGAACCCGCATTACCTGCACCATATGGCTGAATATTGTTACCTTTGCTTTTAATAGCAGACATCATGGTTGCTGCGATCTCTTCAGAATTAACAGGTGGAGCCAACCTATTCCATCCAGCTTCAATAAGTTCAGTCCACTCTGTTTCGTCACGAAGTGTGACGCAGGGAATACGATGGAAAAAAGCTTCTTTTTGTACACCACCAGAATCAGTGGCAATTAAGTTGGCATTTTGTTCAAGCATCACCATATCCAGATAACCAATAGGATCGATCAACTGAACATTAGGCGGTAACTTTAATTCGCAACTCTCCAATCGCTTACAAGTACGTGGATGTAATGGCAGCACAATTTTTTTCGCAAAAGCAGAAAAGCCAGATAGAATGGCCTCTAAGCGTTTTGGGTCGTCAGTATTTTCAGCTCGGTGAATAGTGGCTAGCGTGTAAGCTTTTGGCTGCAAGCTAAGCTGTTTCAGTATATTACTACAAGCTTGTGCACGTTGCCCATAATAAAGTGCTGCGTCGTACATCACATCGCCAACACACTGTACTTTATTAC
>JAQYUY010000003.1 GCA_028728195.1 Endozoicomonas sp. (ex Botrylloides leachii) | reverse complement strand
TCCTCAAAATCAGCCGAACTACTGTCATTGCTCATTTAAAAACTATCACCACCATCTGTAACAGAACTTCCATTTGAAAATGAAAAGGTTCAGCTGATCTGTGAGATGGATGAACAGTGGTAATTCGTAGGGAGTAAGAAAAATCAGCGCTGGCTCTGGTATGCATGGGAACCACGATTTAAGCGGATCATTGTACACGCTTTTGGTCGGAGAACGGATGCAACGCTGAAAAAGCTACTCAAGCTACTGAAACCCTATCGGTTTAAGTTTTTCTGCACTGATCAGTGGCAGTCATACGCGAAGTACTTGCCAGAAGAGCGGCATATTATAGGTAAGCGCTTTACTCAGCGTATAGGGCGGCAAAACCTCAATTTTAGAACACGTTTGAAGCGGTTATGCCGTCGATCTATCTGCTTTTCAAGATCAGAAGAAATTCATGACAAAGTAAGCGGCGAGTTTATATACCAAGAGCACTATCAACTCTTCTGAACCTTTACCGCTATATTCATGCGCTTTTCTATCTAGATTTTTGTGCTATTAACCAGTGCAGTTATTAGCTCTGCCATAATAATATTTATTTCCATGGGTGGGTTAAGTACCGCTGCATTAAAAACTAAAGCTGAGATGACTATGAGTTAGAATATACCTTATAAGTAAAGCAATGATCTTTAATTATTAATGCCTCTAGCCTATCGTACCGACTTGGCGTTTTTTTCTTTTATAAAATACATTTGTTTTACTGGTTGCTCATCATTACCTATTGCTCAGACATAAACTATTTTTCTTACC
The DNA here is from genome assembly GCA_028728195.1 of Endozoicomonas sp. (ex Botrylloides leachii). Classification (GTDB taxonomy): domain Bacteria; phylum Pseudomonadota; class Gammaproteobacteria; order Pseudomonadales; family Endozoicomonadaceae; genus Endonucleibacter. The sequence continues at coordinate 5,973 of JAQYUY010000003.1, read as the reverse complement.
CTAATTTATTAATGCTTTAATAATTGCCTGAAACAACAACAGCATCTAGAATATTGCGGCCTATTATCGGCTATCAATTAACAGTGAGCAATTAAATAATGGCAGGCATGTCTTCCTCTCGCGCTGTGCGCAGAGCGTTAATCAGTGTTTCTAACAAGCAGGGTGTTGTTGAGCTAGCCAAGGCATTAGATCGGCTATCTGTTGAGATTCTCTCCACTGGTGGCACTTTTGCCCTGCTGAGGGAGCATAACGTGCCTGCGGTAGACCTCTCAGAATACACGCACTTTCCTGAGATGATGGATGGCAGGGTTAAGACGTTACATCCAAAGATTCATGGTGGAATTCTTGGGCGCAGAGGGGTAGACGATAAGGTAATGTCTGAGCACGGCATCGAGCCCATTGATTTAGTGGTTGTTAATCTTTACCCCTTTGAGCAAACAATCGCAAAGCCTGATTGTGGTTTGTCTACAGCACTAGAAAATATTGATATTGGCGGCCCAACAATGGTGAGAGCTGCAGCAAAAAACCACAACGATACAACGGTTGTAGTTGACCCAGATGATTACGGACTCATTATCGATGAACTAAAAAACAACCAAGGCAGCATTAAATTAGCTACACGTTTTCAGCAAGCCGTTAAAGCTTTTGAGCATACAGCACGTTACGATGGTGCCATCGCTAATTATTTAGCCACGTTGAAAGCTGACACCACAAAAAGCAAAAGTATTTTTCCAACAACCTTTAATCATCAATTACTGAAAGCGCAAGCCTTACGCTACGGTGAAAACCCGCATCAAGAAGCCGCTTTTTATACTGAAGCTTCAGCCCCTGAAGGCACTATTCCCACAGCTAAACAGCATCAAGGTAAAGCACTATCATATAATAATATTGCCGACTCAGATGCCGCTTTGGAGTGCGTAAAAGCATTTGATAGCTTAGCGTGTGTTATCGTTAAGCACGCTAACCCCTGTGGCGTAGCCGTTGGAGAGAATCTGCTGGAAGCCTATAACAAAGCATTTAGTACCGACCCAACGTCGGCCTTTGGTGGCATTATTGCCTTCAATCGCAAGCTTGATGCGCTCACGGCCAAGGCGATTATTGAGCGGCAATTTGTTGAAGTTATTATCGCACCGGATATTGATGAAGACGCCCAAGCAGTACTGCAAACTAAACAGAATATCAGGGTGCTCAGTTGCGGGGAGTTACCTCAAAATCCAGCGCCTTATTTGGACTATAAGCGTGTCAATGGCGGTCTGCTAATTCAGCAAGCAGATAGTTATAAGGTACCTCTGGCTGAATTTAAAACAGTGACTGAACGAGTAGCATCATCTCAAGAGCTCAGTGATCTCCAATTTGCTTGGAACGTTGTTCGGTTTGTTAAATCTAATGCCATTGTTTATGCTGAAAATCAACAAACCGTTGGCATTGGTGCTGGACAAATGAGCCGTGTCTACAGTGTTCGTATTGCTGGGATAAAAGCGGGTGATGCAAACCTCGCTGTCAAAGGTTCTGTTATGGCATCTGATGCCTTCTTTCCTTTCCGTGATAGTATTGATGCCGCAGCGAGCGCTGGCGTTACGGCGATTATACAACCCGGTGGTTCGATCAGAGATCAAGAAGTTATTAATGCAGCTAATGAGGCAGGCATTGCCATGATTTTTACTGGTATCAGACATTTTCGGCATTAACAGTGCTGTGCGCAATAGATCATAAAGGGCCTTTTAGTCGAAAGAATAAATGCAAAGGTAAAGCATGAAAGTACTGATTATTGGCAATGGTGGCCGTGAGCACGCACTAGCTTGGAAGGTGGCACAAGATGCCAATGTTAGCGAGGTGTTTGTTGCTCCAGGCAATGCAGGCACCGCTGCAGAAAATAAAACAACTAACGTACCGATTGATGTTGTTGAGATTGAACAGTTAGCACAATTTGCTCAAGAGGAATCTATTGATCTGACCATTGTTGGCCCTGAAGCCCCGCTGGTGGCTGGCGTAGTCGATCACTTTGAGCAGCTTGGACTAACTATTTTCGGGCCCAGCAAAGCTGCTGCTCAGTTAGAAGGCTCTAAAGCATTTAGCAAAGACTTTTTGGTAAGGCACGCTATTCCAACTGCTGAGTACCAGAGTTTTACTGATGTCGCATCTGCAAAAGATTATATACGTGAAAAAGGCACGCCCATTGTTATAAAAGCCGACGGTTTAGCTGCAGGCAAGGGCGTTATTTTGGCACAAACAGACACCGAAGCCTTTGCTGCTATCGATGATATATTGTCTGCTAATGCATTTGGTGAAGCAGGTCATAGAGTTGTCATTGAAGAATTTTTATACGGTGAAGAAGTCAGCTTTATTGTCATGGTTGATGGACATAACGTAATAGCCATGGAAACAAGTCAGGATCACAAAGCCCGAGATAATGGTGATAAAGGCCCCAATACCGGTGGTATGGGAGCCTACTCTCCAGCACCGGTAGTTGACCCAACCCTTTGGGATCAAATCATGACAAAGATCATCTACCCTACCGTGCGAGGCATGGCAAAAGAAGGTATCAGCTACAAAGGTTTTCTTTATGCAGGTTTGATGATTACATCAGGTAATATACCGAAGGTGTTAGAATATAATTGTCGTCTTGGTGATCCTGAGACTCAACCTTTATTGATGCGTTTGAAATCGAGCCTCACTGAACTTTGCTTAAAAGGTGCCACAGGCAAGCTAGAAAATATAACCGTCGAGTGGGATAAACGCCCTGCTTTGGGTGTGGTTATGGCCGCAGGTGGTTATCCTATGGAATATAAAAAAGGTGATGTTATCACTGGTTTGGAAAAAATCCAGACTGACGTAAAGGTATTTCAAGCAGGTACTCGCCTAAAAGGGAGTGACGTGATAACTAACGGCGGTCGTGTGTTATGTGTGACCTCATTAGGCAACACGGTTAGCTCAGCGCAAGCTGTAGCGTACCATGCCATTAAAGATATACGATGGAAAGATGCTTACTATCGAACAGATATAGGTTATCGTGCTATCGAGCGCAACAAAGATTAAGGTGAGTTTTTTGCCCTTAAGGCAGCACCAGCATATGTATTGAATAGTATCGATTCTATTAAAAAAACAAACCAAAACAAGTAGTTTGCTGTTGGTTATTAAAAAATGAGGAATAGTAAATATACAATATATTGTATATTGTGATAGATATTCACCAATATGTTGGTGTCTTCCCCACGAGCGTGGGGGTGTTTCCTTAGCTGAAAGCTACGTGAGACTAAGTGTACAGTCTTCCCCACGAGCGTGGGGGTATTTCTGACACATGTCGTGTGCCACATGATTATATATCGTCTTTCTCACGCTCGTGGGGAAGATCTGCTTTTGAGATTTTTCCTATATAGCGCGTGCTACCTAAAAATATCACACTGTCGTTTATAACCTATTCAAATGATTTTATACAGGGTGTACTTAAAGTATAAAAAGATAAAAAGTTATCTCACAGAGCAATTGCATCACGTTTCCAGGTGGGTACTACAATACGATCTAATTGCAAAAAGGGCTACTACCACAGGGAGTCTTTACAAACCAATGATGAAGCACTACTTAAAGAGGTTAAAGATTATCCTAATGCCTTTCAGTATGAGTGAGAGGAACGTTTGGGGATAAGTCGTAGAGGAATTACCACGTGCATTGATAGGAAAATGGCTATTAACAGTGTGCCTTATTACAGGCTCAGTTAATGCGGATGTATTTTATGCATGGGTGACGCAAGATTTACTGCCAAAACAGCCAGAACATTGAGTAGTAGTGATGGATAGCGTCTCTTTGCATAAACGACAAGATATACAAGAGGCCATCACAAATGCAGAACATACTCTGGAATATCTTCCTATTTATTCACCGGATCTTAAGCGATTGAGGATAAATTGGCGGAGGTGAAATCGATTAAAATTTTATAAGGCTGCCGCTATATTATGAAACTTTAATAGCAGTATTTGGTCAAACTAACTGTTAGTCAATAGAAACGGGGAAGCTGATTTTCCTGAACATTTGAACATTAAATCTTTAAAATCATTATATTAAATATTTCAGGAGTTATTGATGCAAGGATATTCCGGTAGAGTAAACATGGGGCTTATACAGTTAACATCAAATCATGAAGAACAGGCGGCTTCTTCCGGAAGCAGTAATTTAGTCAATACTCAGTGCCATAAAGTTGAAACAGCTTTAATTAATGAAGGGTATCTTAAAAAATTTAAAACCGAAAAAAAATATCTTTGTAAAGATAAAAATATAGAAGAAATCAAACAGATGATTCGTGATAATCATCGACTTGTTATCGACTTTATGAATATGAATAAATTAGGTGTTGAAGATAACCATGAAGATATAACGACCACTATTAATGATCAGACACAGAACGCAACTAAAAATAGTGATTTTAGTGGCATAGATCAAAGAAGCTGCCATCAGATAAAGCAATCCGCTGCTTCCAAATTGAACGATAACAATGAAGCACCTATTCGCCATGAACCTAGCAAATTTGACAGTAGTAGACAGGTTGTTCCGTTATCACTACGGGCTGACGGAAGAAGGCAACTAGGTAACGAAGCTAACAAGTGGAAAATTGAAGATCTAGAATATCGACTCGTAATGGATGCATCTCATATTGAACAAAAATTAAAGAGTGAGTTAAAGCATGCCGCTGATACAACACTTATTATGCCCAAAAGCAAAAGAAAACCTGAACTCTTTACGGGAAGAGTTGAAATGCTCGTAGACCCTTCTTATGAGTGCGGAGAACTTGGGAAAGCAACAATTGGTCAGCAAGATATTTCTGATAACGTATTTGTTGAAGAGCCTAGACCTATTGATGTGCTATACCGCAAGTCAAACGCTGTGCCTTGTTCAGGAGTAGCATGGAGTCAAGGAAAAAGATTAGAAATGCAGGATGAACATATAGCCACCATGTTTCAGATCCGTGTTGGTGGTAACACGATACCCGTCATGATAACTGGGGTATTGGATGGACATAGTTATGTGCCTCAAGAGAGTAATTTAGCGTGGTGGAGCTATGCAAAGGCACATTTAATCGATTTCTTGAAAAAAAATCTGGAGCAATTTAATGCCAACGACTTAACAGATCTGGGTATATGGAATGCCTTAAAAAAAGCATTTGTTGAGCTTAATTATGAACAACTGCCGGGCGTCGCCCCTGATGATAAAACAGGAACAACCGCTAATATTGCCTTACAGATCAATGGTGATCTATGGGTGGCAAACCTAGGCGACTCAAGAGCGATGCTGGTTAATAAAGATGGAGAAGTAGTGAACCTCAGTGAAGACGCTGTTGCCAATGCGGCAATCGGTGAGGATGCTCCTAATCATCTTGCACGTTATAGAAATTCTGTTCAGAAGAGGGGAGCTGACGTGGAGATTGATTGGGATAGTATGTCGTACCGAGTCAAAGGTCTCTCGCTGACAAGGGCGCTGGGTGATCATTGTGCTGACGGCGCTATATCCGCTCGCCCTAAAATAACAAAAACGCCTGCAGCAGAACTTGCCGATAAAATTCTTGTTCAGACATGTGACGGAATTACAGATGTCGCTAGTTCATCCGATATTGGCAAAGTGGTTAGCAATGACATTAAGATTTTTGAACCGGATGCTGTAGCTGCAAGATTGGTTGCCCGTGCTTTTAAAGCTAAATCAGGTGATAACCTAACCGCTGTTGTTACAACACTTCAATGAGAGAGAAGAGGCTGAAGATAATAACAAGATGTAGTAGTTCAGACGTTATTATTAAATGCAACACAATCTCTTTTGAATCCCATCTACCAAATCAACAGGTATGGGCACGGCAACATCGAAAACAGTAAGAAGCTGTTCATAATCTTCTTAACAATAGTACCAAGAAAGCTAAATGCGTAAATTGAAGACTTGTGTTCAATTTACGCTCAGTATTTTTCCATAAACGGCGGCAGTTTTCTATCCAAG
>JAQYUY010000029.1 GCA_028728195.1 Endozoicomonas sp. (ex Botrylloides leachii) | reverse complement strand
CTCATCAATAGCTGCAAATGCTGAGCACAGTGATTCATTATCAATCCTGTTGCCATTGATATGAATACGTTCATTAAAGTGAAGGAAGTGGGGTGAGGTGAAAACACCTACCTTATAACCTGCAGCTAACAGTATCGATTCTAAAAGAGCAATAGTTGAGCCTTTGCCATTGGTGCCAGCTACAGTAATCACAAAAGGTGCTGGCTTTAATAAAGCCATGTCAGTTGCAACTGACTTTATTCGCTCCAAGCTTAATTCAATATCATGCTCAGGATGTGCTGTTTCTAACCATGTTAGCCACTGAGGCAGTGTCTCACATCTTGCTTTGATGCTCATGTATTGATTCTTCAGTTGTTATCGTTTTATTTTCTGCTGCGGAAGCGGATGTACTCTCTTCAGAAAAATGCTCATCGCTTTGAGGTTGGCCTTGCATTTTTCGGTATAAACGGGCAATGGTTGCTCTTAGATCTTTTCGGTGAACAATCATATCCAGTGCGCCGTGCTCAAGCAAAAACTCACTGCGTTGAAAGCCCTCGGGCAATTTCTGGCGAACGGTTTGCTCGATAACACGAGGCCCTGCAAAACCAATCAATGCGCCGGGTTCTGCGATATTAATATCACCTAGCATGGCAAGGCTAGCAGATACGCCACCGTATACAGGATCCGTCATGACGGAAAAATAAGGCACGCTAGCGTGCTTCATTTTTTCTAAAGCCGCACTGGTTTTAGCCATTTGCATCAAAGAAAAGAGCGCTTCTTGCATACGTGCGCCACCACTGGTGGAGAAACAAACCAGAGGCAGTTGTTTCTCCAGACACCGTTCCGCAGCAAGGGTGAATTTTTCACCAACAACCGACCCCATGGAGCCGCCCATAAAAGCAAACTCAAAACAACAGGCGATTACAGGGCAGCCATCAAGATAGCCTTCAATTACTACCAAAGCATCTTTTTCGCCGCATTTTTTTTGAGCTGTAGACAGCCGGTCTTTATATTTTTTACTGTCTTTAAAACGCAGCTTATCAACGGGTTCTATATCAGGGTATAATTCTTCGCGTGATTCTGGATCAAGAAAGTAATTGAGTCGAGTGCGAGCATTGATGCGCATATGATGGTTACACTTTGGGCAAACATCCAAGTTGCGTTCCAGTTCAGGACGATAAAGCACGGCGTCGCACTTCACGCATTTTCGCCAAAGTCCTTCTGGCACATTGCTGCTACGTCCCTGGCCAGAGGAGCGTGATAGTGAGGGAATTAACTTATCAACTAACCAGTTACTCATTCGCTGTTCCTATCCATTGCTGTGCGCATGTCTGCTAGTGATTTACTAACGGCATGCGACAAGCTTGTATTTGACTCTGATGCTTCAGCGAGTGCTGACACCAGTACGGAGCCAACCACAATACCATCAGCCACTTTACTGATGGCAGCTGCTGAATGACCATCTCTAATACCAAAACCAACCCCTACTGGTAGGGTGGACAATGCTTTAATTTGGGCAACACGTTTTTCGACATCTTTTATATTCAATGTTGCTGAACCGGTAACGCCTTTCAGGGCAACGCAATAAAGATAGCCTGTTGCAACTTCACAAATTTTATGAATGCGAGCAACGGATGTTGTCGGTGCAATCAAGTTGATCATATCTATGTTCATATAGCTCAGTCTGTCAGCCAGAGGAGCAGCATATTCAGGCGGTAGATCAACCACAAGAACACCATCAACACCTGCTTTATGGGCGCAGCGGGCAAATTTCTCGTACCCCATAGATTCTATAGGATTAAGGTACCCCATTAGCACCACGGGTGTGGTATTATCCTGTTCTCGAAAGGCCATTACCATTGAAAAAACGTCATTCAATGTAACACCTTGTGACAGAGCGTGCTGGTGAGCCCGCGCTATGATTGGCCCATCGGCCATAGGGTCTGAAAAAGGAAACCCTAATTCAATAATGTCAGCCCCGCTATGTACAAGTTGATGCATCAACTCGACAGTCATAGCCGGTTTAGGGTGGCCAGCAGTGATATAGGGAATCAGGGCTTTTTTCTGTTTTGCTTGTAGTTGTTGAAAGCATCGTTTGATTCGCATGGGGTGCTACTCCTGTCCTACAACTGAATGCCGTCAAGCTCTGCTATCGTATGAATATCTTTGTCACCTCGACCGGATAAATTTACGATAAGAGTTTGGTTCTTATTCATCGTCGGTGCTAGCTTTTTAATGTAGGCTAGGGCGTGGGCTGTTTCCAAGGCAGGTATAATACCTTCCATTAAGGTTAAATCCTGAAAAGCAGACAGGGCTTCATCATCGGTTGCATAAACATATTGTACACGGCCAATATCTTTTAGGTAGCTGTGCTCGGGGCCTACACCGGGGTAATCTAGGCCGGCAGAAATAGAGTGGCTTTCAATAATCTGACCATCATCATCACTCATCAAATATGTTCGATTTCCTTGAAGTACTCCAGGATTACCTGCTGCCATACGAGCAGCATGTTTGCCACTGTTAATTCCTTTACCGCCTGCTTCTACGCCGATCATTTGGACTGTTTCATCATTAATAAATTCATAGAACAGCCCCATAGCATTTGATCCACCACCAACACAAGCCACCAAAACATCGGGTAAAAAACCTGTTTGTTGCAGACATTGTGCTCGTGCCTCACGACCAATGACACTCTGAAAATTACGAACCATTTCAGGGTAAGGGTGTGGACCACATACGGTACCTAGTATATAAAAGGTATCTTCAGGGTGGGCAACCCAATCACGCAGCGCTTCATTAATGGCATCTTTGAGTGTTTGAGATCCTGCTTCAACAGGAATAACCTCTGCACCTAATAGCTTCATGCGGTAAACATTTAGAGATTGTCGCTTAATATCCTTAGCACCCATATAGACGTGACATTTTAAACCTAGTCTGGCGGCAACAGTAGCAGAAGCAACACCATGCTGACCGGCACCTGTCTCAGTAATAATGCGAGTTTTTCCCATATGGCGAGCAAGTAGAGCCTGTCCCAAAGCGTGGTTGATTTTATGAGCGCCAGTATGATTCAAGTCTTCTCGCTTTAAATAAACCTGAGCCCCCCCTAGCGCTTGCGACCATCTTTTGGCATGGTAAAGAGGTGATGGGCGACCCACATAGTGGGCTAAGTCTTGATCAAATTCCGCTTGAAATTCGCTATTGTGCCAAAGAGCTTTATAGGTTTTTTCTAGTTGCTCTACTGCGCTAATTAAGGTCTCGGCGATATAACGCCCTCCATAGTTGCCAAAATGTCCGGTCTCATCAGGCATGGCATAGAGCGGATGATGTGACTTTTGTTGATTCACCACGAGTTACCTATTTTAGAGCAAAAATTACCTATCGACTGAACAAAGGCGTGTATCTTGTCAAGGTCTTTAACGCCGTAGGTCAGCTCAACTCCGCTGCTGACATCCACTGCATAGGGCTGAACCACGGCCAATGCTTCGCTAATATTGTCAGGGTTGAGCCCGCCGGCAAGAATTATCGGTTTATCAAGCTTATCAGGGATGAGGTTCCAGTCAAACGGCTTACCTACTCCCCCTTCTATTTTAGGGTGATAACTATCTAGCAGGTAGCCACTGGCAGAGTGGAAGGGTGTGACCATCTCTGTGATTCGTGATGTTGGTTTTACCCGAAAGGCTTTAATATAAGGAATCCCCCAGCTGCGACAATCGGCTTCGGATTCATTGCCATGAAATTGTAATAGGCCTAAAGGAACCTGTTTTAGTACGGCGGCAATATCCGGTTTGGTAGCATTAATAAACACACCGACCAAACAGGTAAAAGGGGGCACTTGGCGAGCAATCTCACTAGCTATCTCAATGGTCAAATACCGTGGGCTTTTAGGGTAAAAAATCAAGCCTAATGCATTCACACCTGCCATGACTGATGCTACTGCATCACTGACAGATGTAATACCACACACCTTAATTTTCGGTGGAATCACTACAACTTCCTAACTTGACGGCGAGTCTTAAATAAAGATAGGAATATTAACGAACTATTGAAAAATTGTCGCCTAGTATTCTACGAGAATCATAATTCATGAATAGTATGTTCAAAAAGTATCGTAGAATTAGTTTTTGAGAAGGTCTATACCCGTGACCATTGAAGATACTTGATTTTTCAACATTTTTTGCCAACCTATAGCTATGCCGAAATTTACACTCACACAGCAACAGAAATCTATCTTGGAATCCCGCCATAAAATATCACGGGATGCTCGAGAGTGTGACCGCATCAAAGCCGTTCTGCTACGTTCTGAAGACGAGTCAGTAAAAGCCATTTCTCAAGCGCTTAGAAAAACTGAGCACTCTATCGCTCGGCATATTAATGACTACCTGACCAAGGAAAAGCTCAAGCCTGAGAACGGTGGCAGTGAAAGTCATCTG
>JAQYUY010000028.1 GCA_028728195.1 Endozoicomonas sp. (ex Botrylloides leachii) | reverse complement strand
GTATTTAAGATGCTGACCTGATCGCGATAGTCCATTAATGCTTTATCAGTTCTTAACGTATCACTTGCATAGCTTAAAACCCGATTATCAATATGGAGTAATTTTTTTACAAAGGAGCTATTGTTGCGCAATTCATCGCTGGCAAACGCTAAAGCGTTTGGTGACAGTTTTACAGCTTCAGTGATAAAACCCTCATTGTTACGTAAGTCTGAGTGCGCATACTTCATCGGGAAGTTGTTGAAACCATTCCAACATCTTAATGCTGCTAGTGCTACCTCAGAGTCCCTTTTAAGATTATTGCTGACATACATAAATACAGCAGAGCCATAATTCCTAATGGCCTCCATAACAAACGCTTTATCTTGTTTAAATTGATCACTGGCATGTTCAAAAGCATAGGGGGTGTTCTGAATCGCCATTGAAACTATTTCAGCGTCATTCTTAAAGTTTTCATCTACCTCGCGTAAATTATTACCGTATGCTTTCACCGCAGCCAAGACCGCTTCTCGGTTCTGTTTCCATGCACTACCTGCATATATATGCGCGTTGTGATATTGTTTTATGGCGGCTATAAACACATCGGGATCATTTTTTAACTTATCACTAGCATATTGCAATGCAGAGCCGCGGTTACTAACGGCCTCCAAGACCACTGATTTTTTTCCCCTCAACCTATCACTGGCATACTTAAGAGCATAACCGTCTAAATGACAGGCAGCCTGCACTACTTCTATATCATCTTTCAGGGCATGACTAGCATATTCTAGGTTAGAATCTTTACTTTTGTCCTCTTCGAATCCAAATATATCATATTTCAGGACATGACTAGCATATTCGAGGTTAGAACCTTGACTCCTAATTGCTTTCAATACAAAATCACGGTCATTTTTTAACCTATCACTGGCACGCTTGAGGTTCCCAGCACAACATTTAACCGCTGCTAGCATAACTTCTGGATCATCAGAAAATGATTGAAGGGTATCACCAAATAGATCTTGATTATGAAATAAAAATGTTAATATAACGCTTCTATCTTCTAGTAGCTTATCACTTAAATCATAAGGCCAGAGTTTCTGAGAAGGAATCACGGACAATATAAACTGCTTATCATTTCTCCAGTTTGCATCGAGATGATACCATTCGCAGGCACCGTGAAGAAATGCTTCTTTCATCAAGTTCTTATCTTGGTGCCATCTTGACCAGCTCTGAATATGAGCCTTCATTGCTTTTGGGTGCTGTTTGACCTGTGCCAAGATAAACTCACGGTTATCCATTAGTTTTTCACTGACGTGATCGAATACGTTTGCTTCGCCACGGCTCAGGGCACTGGTTACATGCTGTGGGTTGTCTGTTTTGCCTATATATTTTATGGGAATGTCGTCTTGATTAAGCAGTGCCATCAACTGGGAATGGGGCATCAGTAGCGGAAATATTTTCTCAGGCCACTTCATGGCCATTATTTTGATAAAAGTCTTAAATTCGCGTTGTTGATCTTTTCCTGAGAGCGTTTTATAAGCATCAAGTAATAGATCTTTTTTAGCGGGCTGAACAGCAGTAATGCTATTTACTAATTCAAATAATCTCTTGTATACCTCATTGAAGCGGGTATAAAAAGGCTTGTCAGCATAATCAATGCTGAAGAGCAGATCCATAAAACTATCGATGTCCCATTGGCTCTGCTTCAGCCTAGTTTCTAAGGATTCAAAACCCCACACTTTATTGGTACCTAGTGTCCAATTCATATCAAAGTTACGCATGCCGCCTAGCACGGACAGACAGAGCGCATAAAACCGCTGCATTTCCTCCCGTGATGCAATCGGTGCATACTCTAGGCTGAGCTTTCTTGCTGCTTGGTTGAAATACAATGTCATGCATGTTTTATCCATGCCACCGGCCAGTAACGCGCCAACTAGGAAGAAACAACGCTTTAATTTCCCCGTTGTATGCCCGGTGGTAAACTCATCGGAAAAAGATAGCTTTATTTTTCGGCCCTTACCGCCTTCAGCCTGCTCAAACATGGCGGCTTCACATATGTGATTCCCTAAGCGGGCATTAAGGCGAAACGCTGTGGACAGGTTGACAATAGTGACCTCACCATCAAATGTGCTCAGTGCAGACCCGATATCAGCGTTTAGCAGCCCGTATTCACCATCTTTGACAAACTGCGTCCACTTCCCCTCGATACTGCTTAGATCTCTGTGTTCGAAACCGACCGTTCTCCCTTGTCCTGATTGCTCGGCTACTACGGGTAGGCCATCAACAAAACGTCTATGAATGAAAAAAATAAGGTCATGCAGGCTGTTGATTGCTGAAGCTGCTTTCGGTTGGTTCAGGTCTTGTAAGATAGATCTTAATTGCTGGCACTGTGCTAACCATGTCTCATAGCGATTGGTTTCCAATATTCCAGTAGAGGGCTGGAAGGCAGAGGTGATCTTAGCCGTTTGTTTTTTAACGACAGTGGTCAACTCAATGAGTTTTGTTTTAAACACAGTTAGTTCATTGCGATAGTCGCTTATCAAAGCGTTATCTGTGTTACCGGCAAGTGCCAAAAACTGTTCATACCCTGATAACAGCGCGTCAGCTTGTTCACAGAAATGGTTGGCTTCATTGTGTAGTTGTTGAGTAATGCTTTCGCGATTACCTGACATGCTTAACACTTTACTTTGCTGGGGCGATAGGCATTGATGAAACAGCCGGTCGGTGTGGAAGTAATTAAGCAACCGATCGTTCTGCTGGCTTAACCAGGCAAAGCCCTCCTGTGGTTTCTGGAATGAGGGGTGTACTGGCTGGTATTGGCGCGACATATCACAGGCGGGTTGATAATCCTGATGAAGGTGGGTACGACAGGCCAGCCATTCAGAGACCTGATTGCCTAGCACAACGCAGGCACCCTCAGTGCCATTAAAACTGCCTGCCACCAACGTTACAGGATCACTCTTATTGAGTTGAGGCAACTGTTCACCCACAATAAGGCAGGGTTTACCCGCCTGCCGCATTGTAATGGCTATATGATCATTGGTGCCGCCCATGGCTAGTACAAAACCGCCTACTTTATTAAGCACATCCGGTTCGAGCATCCAGTCAGCGCCATGATTGGCGTAAATAATCGCTCCTTTTGGTAATGCTTCGGCGCTCATTTCCCGTTCCACATAAACCGGTTCACCACTACAGCAGCCTTCACTGACCAGTTGCCCGCTAAGCAACGGTGCTGATGGCATTGGGTTGCTAAAGTGACTGCCTCCAGTCAGTCGAGTAATAGGACGTACCTGCAGAATATAGATTTGACCGTTCTGCCCAAGGGCAAACTCCACATCCACTGGGCAAAGTAAACGATCCTCCAGTTGACGGATGATGCTGATCAGTTCCTCCTGAACGTTCGCAGGCAGTGTGTTAGCCTGAGCTTCAGCAGGCTGTGCGTAAGGCGCTTCCTGTTCACGCCAAGCACCGTTATCATCTAATTGGAGTTGATAGATGGATTTAATAACGCCCTGTTGCCACAAGGTGTTATCGGACTTGCCGTGACGATCGAGTAGGTAACGGTGGGGAGTTAATTCGCCACTACCGGCCACGGCGGTTCGTGGCTGCCCCGGGGCATATTCAACTTTGATGCGATCATCCTGCAATGAAGCATGACTTAGCACCACACCACCTAATTCACAGGGTACACATGTCTGCAGTACCATAGCGATCGGTTGGGGCTGTCCCGATAGGCAATGGGCAGGATTGTAACCTGATGCCATGACCTTCAGGCAGGTTTTTAGAATGGGCTCAGCACCCTTAACATGGGAATCGAACTTCCCCGCCTGAGCATCGCCATAATTATCTTCGTGAATGCCAGAGCTTCTAACAATAACTGGCTGGTTCGGGCATTCAGTGATTAATTGTTGGTAAGATGACTCAATGGCTTTAGCTGCTGGAATGCCTTGAACAACCTGATAAAACGCCTCGCTGGAAATAAACTGAGTCAGCCCAAGCAACCATTGGGTTCTCTTTGCTTTGTCATAGGGTCGATATTGTCCAATGTGTTTTGCAATATCATGGAGACTGGTTTCAGTGGGTTGTGCAGGTAAATCGGGGATAAAGGGTCGAAGTAAGCCTGCTTTAAAAGTTACCGTTTCAAAACTTTTAATGAGTTGGAGGTTGATGGGTTTAAAAGGAGGCACCGGTAAATTCATTGCCTGCATGGTTTGCAGAAACATGCCCTTTCCCCCAAACTGCTGACGAGCCGGTGTGCAGTCTGGCTCATGCTTTGTCTGCTCGATTGATTCCATCTTTTGTTTGTTATGGCGGGGTAATAATGCATCATCGATGGGGGACGAATTAACAGAACTATTGGGATTCAAGCTTTTGGCATGAGTTGATAACCTTTTTAATACGGATGATTTTTTTTCTTTGGTGCAACCGGTATAGCAATCATC
>JAQYUY010000027.1 GCA_028728195.1 Endozoicomonas sp. (ex Botrylloides leachii) | reverse complement strand
TACTCTCGAGGTAATGATCATTAATGTGTAAATAATTAAGGCTAGCATTAGATGGCCCGTTTGCAGCTATTCCCAAGTATCCTTGATCTTCTTGTGGTGCAAGAGTTTTAGGTGTATTTAAAAAGAAAAACCCACATGAGAGTAAGGCAATAACTGCGAGTACAAGGATTAAATATTGCTTTCTCAGTGCCCACTTTAATGCCTGGAGATAAAAGTTTTGAACGCCATCAAAAAGTTGTGATGATTTTTTGTAAAATTGTGAATTAAATGCCGTTGGCTTGATGATTTTAGAGCACATCATTGGTGTCAAAATAATTGCGACCACACCAGATACAGCCACTGCCAATGATAGTGTAAATGCGAACTCTTTGAATAAGGAACCTGTTAATCCGCCGATGAAGCCAATCGGTGCAAAGACAACTGCTAACGTAAGGGACATTGTAATCAACGGTATGAAAACTTGCTGCAAACCTTTAATGCTGGCAGAGATGATATCTTTTGTTTTTTCTGAATATCTGTGGATATTGTCTAGTACAACAATAGCATCATCAACGACAAGACCTATGGCTAATACCATAGCTAATAACGTTAGTGTGTTAATGGAAAAATTGAGCATATATAAAAGTGAACATACTCCAATGAGTGACAAGGGTATTGAGACTGCCGGGATAACAACCAAGCGAAAAGAACCAAGAAATAAGAAAACGATAAGCGTTACTATAATTACGGCTTCTATTAAGGTTTTTGCAACTTCATGAAGAGACTGTTTAATATATTTAGTGCTGTCATATACGACCTGTGAATGTAAGGCTGGAGGAAATGCTCCAGCGAGTGATGGAAGCTGCTTTCTCACTTGGTTAATGACTGTTATCGGGTTTGCACCTGGCTGTAGAATGAAAGCTAGGTTAACAGCTTTCTTACCGTTAAAGATAAGGTCGCTGTCATAATTTTCTGACCCCATGGTTACTTTTGCGACATCCCCCAATCTAACAAGGTCATTCTTGTTTCGCTTGACGACTAAATTTTCAAATTGCTTAGGACTGTTCAAATCTGTTGAGACACTTACGAGGGTATCCGTTAACTGTCCCTTTAAATCGCCTGGAGCTGCCTGGATATTGTTATTTGCGAGAGCTGTATAAATATCATTAGCACTAATATTATGAGCAACCATTTTTACGGGATTGAGCCAGACACGCATGGCATAAGGCTTGTTCCCAAAAATATTAATAAATGCTAATCCAGAGATATTCTGTAGCTGTGGCTTGATAACTTTTGCAAGATAAGCACTAATTTTTTGAGCAGGCATGTCGCTGCTTGTAAAACTAACGATAAGTGAAGGGAAGGTAACGCCAGTTTGTTTCATCAAACTTGGATCTCTAACACCATTTGGAAGTAAATATTTAACAGCATTTACCTTACTTGTTATATCAGTTAACGCTTTATCTAGGGCGTAATTAAGCTTCACAAATACAGTGATAGTGCTTTGTCCCTGAGTGCTAGAGGCAGTCATATGATCTATGCCATCAGCGCTGGCAATTGCCTCTTCAAGTGGTTTAGTTACAAAGTTCTGGACAATTTTTGCATTAGCACCAGGGTATGTGGTGTTAACCGTTATAGTTGTTATTGTCAGGGCAGGAAACTGTCTAACTGATAATTGTGAGAGGCACACTAAGCCTATTATCAGAATCAACAAGCAAGTGACAGTAGCAACAACAGGCTTTCTTATAAATATGCTCATTTGCTTGCTTCCTGCTACCCAATTAATTGAACTGTCTCATGGCTACGGAGTTTAAAAGCACCCATTTTCACAATTAATTGACCTGACCTCAGGCCTTTCCCGGAAATAATGACTTGGTCACCATGATCGGCTATTGCATCGACAGGAGTTTGTATCGCTTCAAGCTGATTCTTACCATTGTGTTGTAATACGAAAATATACGTGCCGTAGAGTGAGTTTAAAATCGCACTGGATGGCACCATCAAAACCTGTTGTTTTTTACTAATTGGAATACTCACTTGTGCAAACATTCCAGGCATCAGTTCGTTGTTCGGGTTAGGTATTTCAGCCAAAACCATAAGTGTTCTAGAGTCAGCATTAAGCTGTGAATCTATACTTGTAATGGTTCCTTTAAAGTATTTATTTTGGGTATTGAGAGACCCTTCAACTTTAATTGATTTGCCGATTAAGCTTCGACTCACATAAGTTTGAGGTAAAGAAAACTCCAAATAGATTGGATTGTATTGTTGTAAATTAACTAAAAGCGTTCTTGGTTGAACCAGTTGCCCAACATTTAAAGTTCTTAATCCTAGGGTTCCGTCAAAAGGTGCGCGAATAGTATAATAGTTCAGATCAGCTTGTGTCTGTTTAACTGCACCAGCTAATTCATTATAAGTGGCTTTTGCTTGGTCATAGGATGATTTTGAGATGGCGTTTTCATTTAATAAACGTCGGATGCGGTTAAAGTTTAGCTCAGCTAACGTAAGTTGTGCTTCTTTCTGGCTTAGCTGTGCTTGTAATTCACTGTCGTCAATTTTGAGCAGAACATCCCCCTTGCTCACATGCTGTCCAGAACGAAAATTAATTTGAGAGATAGTCCCAGTGATTTCCGATGATATTGCCACTCCATGTACGGTAATGAAACTACCAACCGTTTGGTACGTCGCTTGCCAAGGAATTTGTTGGATTTTGGTTGCCAGCACTCCTGTAGTTGGTGAGCCTGAGCCAAAATATCTTTGATTTTGGCTCATAAAATGAAACAGCCAGTAGAGTAGAACAGCAATCATAATAACAGCTAAAAGAAGATACCTTTTCTGTCTGATGAGTGATACTTTGAATCCCATATATTACTCCACTGGCCTTTTATTTTAGTTACTTGGCCTTGTTGATAATATTGCCATCAACATGACTGCTGCCATCAAGCTTAACTACGCCCGATTGTGCAGAGAAGTCAACGTTACCTGTTACTAACGAGCCGTTTGACATGTCGAGCACACCTTGTTGGCTGCTTGATTTAATGGTTACATTACCGTTTGTCTTTGATGCTTGCATCTGCATATAATTGGTTGCAGAAAAAACATCCTTATCAAATGTGCTAGTATTAGCAAAAATGGGACCATATACTGAAACAGGACCTTTTGCTGTACTGTCAGAACTATTTAGTTCGCCCATTACAGTAACTTTGTTTACTGTAGCACCATGCATAGTCAAAGGTCCGAACACCTTAACATCGCCCGTTACGTTGGTCCCTTCTAAGTCAGCTGTGCCAAAACATAAAACACTGCTTACAGTTTGGTTACCATACTGACAGTTGCCCACTGTAGGTTGTGCTGATGCCACTATTGGCAACGCCAAAACTACAGGTATAAGAAGTGTAGATAATAGACTTTTCATTGCGTTTTCTCCTGTGTTTTTTCACACCGTGTCATGTGAGCTAAGTGTACTAGATAAAAGGGATACGCCTTTATTTTTCAATTTTTTTACATGGGTCTCATAGGTGTTAATTTTGCAATGCATCAATAACCTTTTATCACTGATTGGGAAGTTATCGTTATCTGAGCGATGAGTGCTTAAAACCTGAAATCCAAATTTTTCATAGAGAGAGATTGCGGCCAAGTTGGTTTCCCAAACATAAAGCGTTAGAAACTGATAACTGTGTAGATCAAAGGTGTTCACATGCATTAATAACTGTGTGGCAATGCCTTTCCTTTGATGTTTCTCGCTGACAAAAACTGTATCGATATAAAGTGATTTGCCGGGAAAATAAGCTGAATAGAACTTATTTACCGCTGCTCGCTTAGTGTTAGGGATATTGGTCAGCTGCATTTTAAAATCTTCAGCATCATAAGCACATACAACACCTGCATCAGTACCGTTTTTATCTTCTCCGATTAAGCAGTTTTTATATGATAAGGGTGAATGATCTTTGCCAATTTCAAATGAAAGTAATCGATCAACTCCAATACCTGCAATAATATCTGACAGCAAATACTCACAAATGCCTCCGCTAGCCTTGACCATTGAAGAAGCAATGAAGTTTTTATCTTTTTTTTGTGCGTTTCTAATAGTGATCATAGTGCTGTCCTAATAGAGAAATACTGCTGCCCCAAATATTGCCCCGACACCTACGGTTGCCATGACGTAATAATCCCCTGGTTGGATCGTGCCATCATCGATGGCAGACGCCAGATTCATTAGGAGATCTGAATTAAAACAATGCGAATTGGTTGGAATGTTTTTTAGGTAAATTTTTTCTATCGGAATGTCAGCATGCTTTGTGAAGCCTCGCCAACAGGGAATGTTTACGTTATGAGGTAAGATCACCTTTATTTGTGAAAGGTTTATATTTACTTCTTCCAGTGCATTGTTGATTACTTTTGCCATAGACTCGTTAAATATTTTTCCAAATTCAGAAACTTTTTCACGAGGCATCCACACCCCCTCA
>JAQYUY010000026.1 GCA_028728195.1 Endozoicomonas sp. (ex Botrylloides leachii) | reverse complement strand
AGATATTGATGATAAACTCTTCTACAGGCATGACCGATACCGTCTGGATAGTGGTTCGCACTTCTATTTTAGGCGGTAGTCATGCCTTTCTGGCTAGATTATTAAAAGTCACACATCAGGTCATTTCTTATTATTTGAAGAACTGTTTTAACCATTTCTTCCTCGTCTATCTCAACTCCATTGTTTATAGCGTCACGTATCTCAACTTGCATTACCCTAGCTATCGCATTGCTATCTATCTTATCGTGTATGGCCACGGTTGTCTTATGCTTACGTTCCTCTAATATCCTATAATTACGATAACCTATATCATCTATAGGTATACGTGGTAAAAACCCAGTATAAGACTCTCTCAGAGAAGACATAAAATTTGTAGCTTTATTGAAATAATCCGTAATTCCTCTTACGCATATAGCAGGTATACTGCTTATAGGAATAGATGGAGATGTCTGAGAAAGGCCTGTGGAATTTTCTGAAGAATATACGTCTCCCTGATCATTGTTTTCAGGATCATTAGGAGGAATTGAATATGCATTGAATGAAATTGTATTCACAAAAAAAATAAAAAAGTAAAAATAATACGGTAAAATGGATTGGCTTTTTTCATTATCACATCATATCTTATTTGGTTTTTAAAAAACGTATTTTTTATCAATGGTTACGCAAACGATTTTTAGTATAGTGTATTATTTTTTTTGTATTAAATATTTTCTTAAATTCAATAAAAAAAATACTTTCAATAAAATAAAAATTTACAGAAAAAGGTGGCGCATCATATGCGCTGAGTAATGATTGACCTACATCACCACTATGTGATCATTGGGCATTTTAATCTAGTGGCAATCATTGAGGTTAGCTGTTTTCACTGAGAAAGCACCAGTGTCGTAAAAAATAGAAAAAACCTTCTTAGGTCTGCAACGCTTTTATTGTAAAAACTGTAGAAAAACTTTCAAAAGGACTTTATATAACCAACCCGGTGTTCGGGATCAAATCATAGATAGGCCTATAAATAGTTCGGGTATTCGAGATATCAGCAGAGTGCTTGGAATTAGCCAGAATACCGTTATAAAGCGGTTAAAAAACTCTAGTCCAGAAAAGTAACCCGCTTACCCTTTCAAAATTCACGATAAGGTGTTGGGTGAATTTATTTCAAGAAATCATTACCAGCTAGTGTAAGGCATGATCAAAATTGTTCTTGGAGTTCTCATAGCTGTTATAGTTCAGGTTTCTGTGAAAAGTTCAGACTGCTTAAGATCAACTACTATGACAGTGGTGTTCATTTAAAAATCTCTAGCTTTGTGAACTCTAAGATAAATTTGAACATATAACAGATTAAGTATCGTCTTATAATCTGGTATAACTTAGGAAGTCATTCATTAGCTTAAATAGGTTAAGTGCCTTAGCTGTCTCGACTACCTTATCTCTAATTCGCGTAACCTGATCTTTTTTCGTTATTTTCTTAGTCTTGATACCTTAAACGCTCAGCTCCAGCTTCCCTAACCTTAGGTAGCTGATTTTTAGCTATTTTAACTATCTCATCATCATCTAGAAACTCCCTAACTGTATGTGCTATCTCACGATCAGTCATTACTATATTCATAAAGCCGATAACTAACTGATGCTCAAATTGTTTACGCCTAGCTATATCAAGTTCAGGTAGTGCCTCCCTTACTATCTCACGCATCTCATCATAGGTTAGCGGGAACTTAAATTGATCAAACTCCAATCTATCTATCTCATCTTCAGATAGTTCATCTACATATTTTATCGTTTGGAGAACGGCTTTAACCATTGTTTCCTCGCTTACCTCAACTTCATGACTTATGGTGTAACGTATATTAGTTTTTATTATCCTAACTATTACATCGCTAGCCAGTTTAGCGGTCGTGGCCTTGAATACCTTATAATCCGCACCATCATTTTTATCATACACACCTATCGTTAATAAAAAGCAGCGATATAAGTTTTCCATAGCAAGCGAAATATTTATATTTTCATAAAAGCGCTCATTAAGATGCTCAGTAGCATGTTTAAGAATACCAAGGAACTCCGTAACCGTTCTTTTACACATAGAAGATATATTGCTCCCAGGAATAATCGGAAACGATTTTAAAATAAAGGCAGTTACCGAAAGATCTATATCTTCCTGATCATTAGGAGGAATTGAATATGAATTCAATGAAATTATACTCATAAAAAAAATAAAAATAATACAATAAAATGGATTAGCTTTTTTCATTATTACATCATGTCCCGATTAATTTGCAAAAAATGTAATTTTTATCAAAATTTACGCAAATGATTTTGAGTATAGTTTATAGTTATTGCTTTCATGAAATATTTTTTACTTAATGTATTTTATGAAATTTAACAAAGCAAAATATACTTTCAATGAAATAAAACTTTTCAGAAAAAAATAAAAAGAGAAAATAATAAGGTAAAATTAATTGGTTGTTTTATTAAAATATTTTAATTATTTAACTATAACCGAAAAATGATTACTAGTTGTTTTTTTTATGGTAATCTTTTTTATTTCTATTAGGTACCGCCCAAATACGCTTACGCCTTATACTCATTGATAATAATTTCTTGAAATAAATTCGCCAACTACCTTATTGTGAATCTCTTCTGACCTAGATAAGCATATAGTCCTTCGGTTTAATCTTTTTAGCCGAGATTTCAATGTAAGATTGTTCTTCTTAATGTCCTGAGGTAGGTAGCGTTTATAAGACTGTCAGTCATCAGTACAAAAATAACTGAAATGATATGACTTGAGCAAGCTCAATAATTCATAGTGGTGATGCAGGTCAATCGGGATTCAGCGCATATAATGCACCACCTGTAAAAGCAATAGGTGGACATCCATGCTATCTATGCAGGCAGTGTAAAAAGAACTTTTAGCTCGAATACCGCTATAGTGGCAACCAGCCAGTTATCCCAAACGCATAACTGGTTTGATTTATCACCCTTAAAAGAGATATTAATACTGGCTCAATGCTAATTTTGTAGTGATTTAGCCTTAATATTAGAGGTTGTTGTAGAGTAGGCTATTTTTTTTAAACAGCTTATGCAACAGCCTCATTAGGGATTAAGATTTCATGTCATCAAAAAATTTTTTAACGCCTTCAAAAAAAGAAGTCTTTTTAGGTGACTGGCGATGATGCCCTTCATCTTCAAAGGTTTGATGTAAATGTCTTAGCAAATCTTTTTGTTTTTCAGTTAACTTCACGGGCGTTTCAATAACCACTCGGCACATCAGATCACCAGTAGATCCACCACGCACAGATCTTACGCCTTGGCCTCGTAGACGAAACAACTTGCCTGTTTGAGTTTCAGCGGGCACTTTCAGCTTAACTCTACCACTTAAAGTTGGTACTTCTAGCTCGCCACCCAGTGCTGCATCTGTAAAGGTAATCGGTACTTCGCAATACAGGTTTTTGCCATCGCGCTGAAAAATGGGGTGATCAATAACGCTGACCTGCACATAAAGGTCACCAGCGGGTCCACCATTAGCACCTGCTTCGCCCTCTCCAGATAAACGAATTCGGTCACCTGTATCAACACCTGCTGGAATTTTTACTGATAGCGTTTTATGCTCCTGAACGCGACCTTCGCCATGACATGAAGAACAGGGGTGCTTAATCACTTTTCCGTGACCGCGACAATCGGGGCAGGTTTGTTGCACAGAGAAAAAGCCCTGCTGCATTCTAATCTGACCAATGCCGCCACAGGTACTACAGCTTGTAGGCTGTGTTCCTTTTTTTGCGCCAGAGCCATTACAAGTTTTGCACTCGACCAAGGTCGGAATACGAACTTGCTTGGAAACGCCTTTAACGGCCTCTTCAAGACTTAGCTCGAGTTGATAGCGAAGATCGGCACCACGTTGCACACTACTGCGAGACTGACCGCCGCTAGCACCACCAAAGATATCGCCAAACACATCGCCGAAAATATCGCCAAAGTTGCCCCCTCCAAAACCGCTTGCACCGCCCGCACTCGGATCAACACCGGCATGGCCGTATTGATCATATGCCCTGCGCTTTTGCTCGTCAGAGAGAATCTCAAAAGCTTCATTTACTTCTTTAAAGCTTTCTTCAGCTTTCTTATCATCCGGATTACGGTCAGGGTGATACTTCATGGCCATCCGGCGATAGGCCTTTTTGATATCCTTCTCTGAGGCACTTTTTTGCACCCCTAGCACTTCATAATAATCGCGTTTTGCCATAAAAATAACTCTGAAAACTTCTTACCCGCTTTTTGTAATCCGCACTCGCTTGCTGAATATTTAATTATCAGAAGTAACAACGCGAGAGCTACCTCTCGCGTGTCTGGTAACGACAATATTATCCGCAATGAGTCATTTAATTACTTCTTGTCTTCTTTAACCTCTTCAAATTCAGCGTCTACAGCATCATCTGCACGGTCAGACTCCGGCTTTGTGTTACTATCTTTCGCTTGCGTCTGAGCATCGCCAGCCTGCTGTGCTTCGGCATACATTTTTTGAAGCAGGCCTTCAGACACATCAGATAGTGCCTTGGTTTTTGCTTCGATATCACTCTTATCGTCGCCTTTTGCGGCGGTCTCTAGCTCTTCAATGGCTTTAGTTATGGCTTTTTTCTCGTCCTCTGTTGCTTTGTCGCCAGCTTCTTCAAGTGTTTTTCGGGTTGCATGCACTAGGCCATCAGCCGCATTGCGGGCAGAGATCAGTTCTTCGAACTTCTTATCCTCTTCGGCATTGGCCTCTGCGTCTTTTACCATGGTGTTAATTTCATCATCAGACAGACCGCTAGATGCTTTAATAACGATAGATTGTTCTTTACCTGTTGCTTTGTCCTTAGCGGATACATTCAAAATGCCGTTAGCATCTAGGTCAAAGCTAACTTCAATCTGAGGCATACCGCGACGTGCAGGTGGAATATCCGCAAGGTCGAAACGACCCAAAGACTTATTCTGAGCTGCTTGCTTACGTTCACCTTGGCAGACATGAACGGTTACAGCTGTTTGGTTGTCATCTGCAGTAGAGAATACTTGAGATTTCTTGGTTGGAATAGTGGTATTTTTATCAATGAGGGGTGTCATAACGCCGCCCATTGTTTCGATACCCAATGTCAGCGGTGTTACGTCCAGCAACAGTACATCTTTAACGTCGCCTGCAAGTACAGCCGCTTGAATTGATGCACCTATGGCGACAGCTTCATCAGGGTTTACATCTTTACGTGGTTCTTTGTTAAAGAATTTAGCAACACGTTCCTGTGTCAAAGGCATACGAGTCTGGCCGCCTACCAAAATGACTTCATCAATATCAGAGATATTGAGATCAGCATCTTTAAGAGCGGTACGGCAAGGGTCAAGAGAACGTTCAACCAAGTCTTCTACCAAAGACTCCAGTTTGGCGCGAGATACTTTAACATTAAGGTGTTTAGGACCGTTGGCATCAGCGGTGATATACGGCAAGTTAACATCTGTTTGTTGTGTAGAAGACAACTCTATTTTGGCCTTTTCTGCTGCTTCTTTCAGACGCTGCATAGCCAGTGGATCGCCACTGAGGTCGATGCCCTGGTCTTTCTTAAATTCAGCGGCTAGATAATCAATAAGGCGCATGTCAAAATCTTCGCCGCCCAAGAAAGTATCGCCATTAGTTGCTAACACTTCAAATTGGTGCTCGCCATCAACGTCGGCAATTTCAATGATAGAAATATCGAAAGTACCGCCACCTAAATCATAAACGGCAACGGTTTGGTCGCCTTTCTTTTTATCCATGCCGTAAGCCAAAGCAGCAGCTGTTGGCTCGTTGATGATACGCTTTACTGTTAGGCCAGCAATACGCCCTGCATCTTTGGTAGCCTGGCGCTGGGAGTCATTAAAGTAAGCAGGAACGGTAATAACCGCTTCAGTAACGGGCTCGCCGAGATAATCTTCAGCCGTTTTCTTCATTTTCTTTAGAATTTCGGCGGAAACCTGCGGTGGAGCTTTTTGGTCTTGTTTTACTTCAACCCAAGCATCACCATTTTTAGCTTCGATAATTTTGTAGGGCACCATCTTGATGTCTTTCTGGACAACATCATCTTTGAAACGACGGCCAATCAGGCGTTTGATAGCGAATAGAGTACTTTCTGGGTTAGTTACTGCTTGACGCTTAGCGGGCTGCCCTACCAGCGTTTCACCATCATCTGTAAATGCAATAATGGAAGGCGTAGTACGTGCGCCTTCTGCGTTTTCCAGAACCTTGGGTTTTTCTCCGTCTAAAATCGCAACACAGGAGTTGGTTGTACCTAAATCAATACCAATTATTCTACCCATTCTTTAAATCTCCAATACCCTGATTAATCAGAACGTTTGTATTATGCCTTAGTTGATGCCGTCACTCGCACCTGCGAGCTTGATGTTAAATAGCCTCTTTACATGCTTTTCTTTGCATAAAAGCTATCGTACTATTTGTGATCAAGCATATGCTGGAGCTTTCATTTTCGGCTATTGAGTGGGTATATGGGGGTATCTCTTTTTTTTTCAAGGGCACCCCTTATAACCTATGTGATTATTTGTCATACCCGTCTTACTGTACCTAGCAACGCTACGGCGATAACAATAGGAGCAATTACCCTACGTTGATGCGCTTCGTAATAGCTTGATTACCACTTGATACTTCAAAGCGTTGCAGTAGGGGGGTATAAAATAGCTGATGCTGTTGATTATTCCCCTTTGGAAACAACAACCATTGCAGGACGTACAACACGCCCGTTAAGTGTATATCCTTTTTGAAACACATCCATAATAGTATTAGGTTCCACCTCAGGGTTAGGCACCATTGACATCGCTTGATGAAAGTGGGGGTCAAACGGTTCGCCCTCAGGGTTTATAGGGTTCACTTTAAAGCGAGCAAAGGTATCAAGAAATAGCTTTAGTGTTAACGCCATGCCTTCTTTAATCGCTTCATGTTTTTCTTCAGATTCAGCAACACTTTCAATGCCTTTCTCTAGGCTATCTACAACTGGAAGCAGAGAGGCTACAAATTTATCCAGCGCAAATTTGTGTGCTTTTTCTATGTCTTTTTCGGCTCGTCGCTTGATGTTTTGTACTTCTGCGTGTGCGCGTAATTCCTGATCTTGAGCTTTTTCTAAAGCAGCTGATAGCGTTTCTATCTGTTGCTGTAGATTGTCAATGCTTTCGCTTTTATTTTCTGTGGCCTGGGCTTGTTTTTCCTCAACAGACTCAGGCTCTTTTTCAGTTATTTCACCATCAAGAATAGGATCGTGAGCTGGTTGACTTATTGCTTCAGCCTTCTGTTCTGCGGTCATACGGTATCTCCAAATATATTTGCTGGCATACGGGGCGAACCCGATTAAGATTGTTCACGTCTATATAGGGGCAGAAAATGATGATTCAAGGGCTATGTCGGGACAGTTGGTTGCATTTGTCCTGCCAAACAAAGATCATGTTTATTGCCTTTTGTGAACAATAAAAGATTGTGGCCAGATTTTAAGGCAATGATCTAATTAAGCAAGGAGTATAACGCATGAGATGTCGACCGATAGGCTGTATTGGACTGGCTTTGTTGGTATTGACTGGTGGTTGCCAGCAGTCTAAAACGGAGGGCATTACATACTCTGATAACTATATAAGGGCACCGATTGCTAATGGTAGCACTTCTAGTGGTTATATTACCTTGGTTAATGAGACTGGACACCCTATTAAATTGACCGGTCTCTCTATTGCGTCAACTATTGCTGAAAAAGCAGGCTTGTACGGCTATGTTTCAAGTGATGGTAAGACAAAAATGTATAAAGTTGCATCGATAAATTTACCCATAGGTAAACCTGTTGCCTTGCTGCCCGGTGGATACCATATTATGTTAATGGGACTAAAGCACCCATTAACACCGGCCACTGATATCGCTGTTACTTTTGAGTTCTCTAATGGTGAAAAATTGGTTGTCGCCATGCCTGTTAAAGCAGCTCAGCACACGATGGAGCATTAAAGTAGGCAATAAACAGTACTTGTAAACGTACCCATAAGGCACACCCATATCAGGGTATGGATCACCGGTATAGATTGGTATAAACTGAGGCCACTTTAAAAAAGTGATACCCTAAGGTTTAGCCCACTACCCCCTTACAGCACTGCCCATCTGAGAAGCACTTTTGGTACGTTTACTATTTATAGAGATTACGGTCACCAACTGTCCAGATAATGAGTAAGCATTGGAGTACAAGATGACCTGTCTATTAAGTGAACATTTTAAAGCGATTATCGAGTCTGTCGGTGAAAATATTAACCGAGATGGACTCAAGGATACCCCTAAGCGTGCAGCTAATGCATTTCAGTACCTAACAAAAGGGTATAACCAAAAGCTCAGCGAAGTGATTAATGGTGCTGTATTTGACTCTAGTATTAGCGAAATGGTGGTTATTAAAGATATTGAATTATACTCGCTGTGTGAACACCACTTGCTACCTTTTATCGGTAAATGCCATATTGGCTATCTGCCTAAAAATAAAGTGCTTGGGCTGTCTAAATTTGCCAGAATTGTTGATATGTTTGCTCGAAGACTGCAAATTCAAGAAAATATGACATGCGAAATTGCCGATGCCATTATGGAGGCAGTGGATGCCAAAGGTGTTGCTGTTGTTGTAGAGGCGCAGCATATGTGTATGATGATGCGAGGTGTGGAAAAGCAGAACTCCTCCATGACTACATCGGTTATGCGAGGACTAATGAAAGAGAATTATACGACGCGAGAGGAATTCTTGCAGTTTATCAGGCGCTAAATCAAACGATAGGTGATAAACGTCATCCCTTCTATTATTGGTATTCTATAAAAGCTCTTTTTTATTTTACCTAATGCTTGTTGCAGGGCTTGCGGTTATGGATATCATCAACGACAAAGTCTTTTTATTAGCTGAGTGGGCCGCCGCCGTTACTATTACTTAATGCAGCATGTGCAGCATGCGCTATTTCCCCCAGAACGTAAAAGAAAAAGTTTAGATTAAAATATAACAGGTCATCTTAAAAGATGACCTCTGAAGGATTGTTTACTCAATAGACTGGGCAGCTTGAAGAACATCTTCTACATGATGTTTAATGCGCACTTTGCGCCATTGGTGTTGAACGGTCCCCGTCCGGCCAATCAGAAACGTGCTACGTTCAATGCCCATGTATTCCTTACCGTACATATGCTTTAGTTTGATCACATCGAAGAGTTTACATAGTTCTTCATCAGGGTCTGAGATCAGATCAAAGGGGAGTTTATGTTTCTCGCGAAAGTTTTCATGGGATTTAAGACTGTCTCTAGAGACCCCCAGTATCAGCGTATCAGCGGCTTTAAATGCTTCGATATGATCGCGAAAAGCCTGTGCTTCACTGGTGCAGCCTGGCGTATTATCTTTAGGGTAAAAAAATAAAACAACTTTCTGTCCAATCAATGCTGATAATTTTATCTCTTTGTTGCCAGTGGCAGTTGCGGTAAAATCAGGGAGTTGTTGGCCTAGAGAAAAGCGCATTGTTCGTCCTTCAATTTTTGTTACTTGAAAAAGTACCAACAGCATATAGTATTTTTGTGTTTTTATAATAGAACAATACTGTAGAGCTGTAGACAGTTTTTATAGTACTCAATGCCCACACTGCAAAAACTGAGAGATAAGGGCTGGTGTGTATTGGTAAATCCAGGGTCATTCTAAATTATCAAAGAGTACCTTATAAAGCTACAGGCATGGGTATTACTGGATAAAAGAACGCCCTGAATATTGATAGCATAGTATTGCTGTTTTTGGGCGATAGGCTTGCATTCACCCTATGCCTTCATAGGGTGAATGCTACAAAAAACGCTGAATCTTATTTTCTAGCTCATTGGAGTGAATTGATGATAACCGGTAGCCTTGTTGCTCTTGTAACACCCATGCATGAAAATGGCGAACTTGATTGGGAGCGTTTGTATAATCTGATTGAGCACCATATTGATCAGGGAACGAGCGGTCTGGTAGTGGCAGGCACAACCGGTGAGTCGGCCACTCTGACAGTCGAGGAACACCGTGAGCTAATTCATAAAGCAGTTGATCAGGTTGCAGGGCGTATACCTGTAATTGCTGGAGCGGGGACACATTCTACACAGGAAACAGTGCACCTTGCAGCAGAAGCTAAGATGTTAGGCGTCGATGCTTGTTTATTGGTAACCCCGTATTACAACAAGCCAACTCAACAAGGTTTGTACCGTCATTTTAAAACAGTTGCTGATGCTGTCGCTATTCCTCAGATACTTTACAATGTGCCTGGGCGCACAGCTGTTGATCTATTGCCTGAAACAGTAGCGAGGTTGGCAACGCTTGAAAATATTGTTGGTATAAAAGAGGCAACGGGGCTTTTGGAGCGCGGTCCTCAAATTCGTACCCTGTGTGGCGAAAACTTTGCTATATATTCTGGAGATGATGCCACAGGTATGGAGCTTATGTTACAGGGCGCGAACGGTGTTATTTCTGTGACGAACAATGTTGTGCCTAAATTGATGCATGAGCTCTGTACAAAAGCGTTAGCCGGTGATAGAGCTGGGGCTGAAGAGATTAATAACCGATTGCATGACCTGCATCAGAAACTGTTTATTCAGTCTAATCCAATTCCGGTGAAGTGGGCATTACAAGAAATGGGGTTAATTAATAGTGGTATCAGATTACCACTAACTCCGTTATCAGCATCTTGCCAATCAGAAATCCGTCAGACTTTGATTCAGTTAGGTCTGGTCTGATAATGCAAGGAAAAAAAGGAGCAAGGAACTCAGTATGATGCGAACGATGTTAAAGATAGCGCCGCTAGTGATATGCCTTATAGGATTGGCAGGCTGCTCTAAACCTTTTGGCAAAGAAAATTACTTGCACGATAAAGCGGGAGATTATACTAAAGCACGTATCACCGAACCGCTCAAGATACCTGCCAGCTTCAAAGATGCAAAGCCTTTAGATAACCAATGGGTTATTCCTAAAATTGTACAGGCTGATAAGCCGTTACCTGCGCATTTTGAGGTGCCTCGTCCGAATCCAAGACTAACCGGTCAAGACGGTGTAGAAACCTATATTCTGGAGCAAACCAATGATGATGTGTGGCTTCAGGCAGCGCAAACCCCAAGTCAAATAGAAGAAATTCTTGAACATTTCTTCCGGATTAACAAGATTCCCCTGAGTAAGCAAAGTGCGCAGCAGCAGATAATAGCAACTCAGTGGGTCAACTTTGATGATCAGGACAGCGACTACAGTGATATATTGAGAGGCCTTGGTAAGGTGGTAGGTATCAAAGGGCTTGATCCAATAGAAAGCATGTTTTTGATAGAGGTTAAGGCTGGCGCTAAACCGGGTACTTCTAAGGTTTATATCAAGCATAAGGGACGGCCGCTGGTATCATCAGGTAAAGCACCATCACCTGTACCCGCTAAGTGGAATAATCTGGGAGAAAGAAGCTTGCAAATGGATCGAGCTTTGGCTTCAGATATGCTAGTTTTTTTTGGTAAACATCAAGATGATGACTCAATAACCTATAAGGAACAACAGATTGATATTAGCAAAGATGTTAAGTTAACTCAGGATGGTAATGGTAATCCGTTGCTGATCATTAAGGGCATTTCTTATGCAAGAGGTTGGTCTGCTGTAGGTGCAGCATTAGATGCGGCTGGTGTGCATATTGATGATAGAAACCGCTCTACTGGTATTTATTATCTTTCTTCTGATGCAGGCTCAGCGGCTAAACCTCAAGAAACTCCAGGTTTTTTTGCTCGATTGTTTGGCAGTGATAAGAAGGCTAAGAAAACAGCAGGTCAAGAGAGTTTGCTTTTACGTGTGAGCCAATTTTCTGGGTTCGTTCAGTTATCGGTTGAAAAAGATGTGGCTAACTCTGCTGATGAAAAAACCAGTGAAACTTTATTGAATTTGATCAAAGATAATTTGAAATAA
Organism: Endozoicomonas sp. (ex Botrylloides leachii); assembly: GCA_028728195.1. GTDB lineage: Bacteria > Pseudomonadota > Gammaproteobacteria > Pseudomonadales > Endozoicomonadaceae > Endonucleibacter. The sequence continues at coordinate 11,947 of JAQYUY010000026.1, read as the reverse complement.
ACCAGCTGAGCTTACGAAATATGGCAGTTATTTAGCTGTCATATTTTGGTATATCGTCGTATCTGTTCCATTGAGCATAAAAAATAACACTTTGGTTACGTTAGTCTGGGATATTAATATCCCAGTTGCCAACATCCTGAACCGTTCCGCTTCTCCCGTCAGGACCTTTTGAAAAGATATCAATGGGGCCATGCTTGCCTGGGTTAAGCATGAGATAGTTATGCCCCCAAGGATCTTTAGGCAGCTGGCGAATATAACCATTGGGGCGATACTTTTGAGGCACGGGAGGAATGGTAGGTTTTTTTATGAGTGCGGCTAGACCCTGCTGTGTAGTCGGGTACCTGCCATTATCGTGCTTGTATTTATTCATGGCATCTTGAAGCATCACAATATCACTGACGGCCTGCTCCCAGTCATTTTGGTGTTTTTTTACCATAAAATCGGGCAAGATTAACGTGGCAAGGCCACCAATAATGACCATAATGACTATGGTTTCGAATAGGGTTAAACCGAGCTGTTGGCTTTTTATTTGCCGTTGTCTCATTGTAATGCCTCATTGCACGAAGTGAGTATTTTAACGACTGCTTCTATTTGGCATTGATTTATCAGAATAGTTACAATCATAAACGGACAAGTGTTATACCCATTATCGTTTCTAACTACGCTGTTGCGTTGACCATCCGAACATCAGTACTGCGTTGGTGCTTCTTGCAATAGCCTTGCTATTACTTGTTATTTCGCCTTATTTTGGAGCCTTTCTGTCCATGCTCATTACGGTAGTTAGCAAACACGATTAGGTATTATCTGTTATTGCACAATAATATCGTTAAATTAACCTGTACGGTTAAGTCAGCTCTTGACTAACTATTAGAAAAATAGCGTCAGTGACTACTTGGCTTAGTTTTTTGCATCGCTTTTAGTTGGTTGTAAAGCTGGAGAAAGGCGTCATCTGTCCCTTTATTAAGTCCCTCTTTAAAGGCTGTTGATTGCTGCTTTTTTTCGTTTGAGTCAGCCAGTTTTTTGGCTATTTTTTTCACCTCATCGGTAGAGGTATTTTGGTCGGCAAGTATACTTAAATCTTGTGGAGTTTCTAGTACTAATAGTCGACCGGACAAATACCCTATTATTTGTTTTATGCGTTCACTTTTTGGTAGCCCTGAGGATGTGTCAGTAAGCGATGATTTGACAAATAACCAATGGTTGACCATGGGCTGTGATGTTATATCGTGTTCAATATTTTGTAGCAGGCTATCATCAAGTTGTGCATTGGTGCAGCGTTGCAGTGCTTCATTGCTTTCTTGCAGTTGAACTTTGCTTTTTGCAACTTGTGCTTGGTATACCTGTATTTGTTTAAACTGATAGATGGAGAGGCCAGCAAGAGTAAGAGTAGCCATTATCAGAATGCCAATGATGATATTTTTTTTCATACTACCAATTGAACCCTATACCTGCTTTTATATCACCGTTATAGTCTTCGAAACCGTCGTCTGGTTTGTTGGTCCATGTATAGCTATTAGCCAGTTCCAACCAAAGGTTTTCTTTTAGCAGATATTTAAGCCCAGCTTTGCCATCAATATTAATGGAATTGTCATCAATCAATCCGTTGAGCTGCGTGTCATCGAAAAGAGAGAGCTTGTTGGTTATTTTTTGGTTATAACTCACTTTGCTGTAAAAGGAAGGGCTTGAAATATTAGGATAACTCCTATAGTTGGCTATGCTGTAGCCAGCTCCTGTCTCCAAAGACAGTGATAGCTGGTCTGTATCGTAAAACTGATAACCAAAACCCAGCGCAGTGGTATAAAATCTGAAGGGTGTAGCATCGTCATCATGGTTTAACGATGTGTTTGCTGTTAAGTATGATTTTTTCGTATAAAAGTAGTTGTAAGCATAATTAAAAATATACTTTTCGCTTGTATTGCCACTTTGTTTGGAGTTTTTGACTTCCCAATTGATGGTATTTCTGTTGTGTGTGTTTCGAAGTTGGTGCTCGCCTGAGGCAGACACTACAACCTGCTTTGAGCTTGGATTGCCGACACTCTGAAGGTCTATGTATCCTGATAACTGGTTGCTGAACAACCATGTGTCTTTGGGTACTTTAGAGAGGTCGTCTGCGGTAATAACGGTTTTATTAACAGATTTTATAATGCCTGAACTTGCAAGCATAGGTGATTTTTCCGCTGATTTCTCAACCGGTTTTGACCTGCTGAGTTCAGCAATAGTACTGAGATTTTTTTCTTCGCTGCTATTAATCTTATAAAAGATAGGTGTCTTATTACCGAAGGCGATGAACTTAAATTCATTCTGGCCTTTGAGTTTTATCCAATAGGAGCCTTGAAACTGAATGCTATGTATGTGTGACATTGGAATCGACAGCTTACCTAAAATAGGGCTGTTTATGTGGGCTGTGTCATGTTTAATTGAGCTGATCACCGCGGTTAACTGGTCACCATTATCCAAAATAACCGTATCAGCTCTACCCGATAGGCAGTAAATGATAGCTAAAACAAATGCATATATACGCAGACAATTCATTACAGTAAAGGTCAGGGTTGTGACATTGATCTATTGATGATATTAAAACTTCTGCTCAGTATTCTTTCTCTAGACAATAAAAAGTAGGCAGACAATACGTGAGCATAGAATGATATGCTCATTCATAAACACCGACTGTTATATCATTTATTGATTGTATTTAAAATCCTGATTTGACGTAACGAGCAAGAGGCTAAAAAATAAGCTGGGTACGCGGTTAGCTCTATTTTACTGCCCAGTGCTGTTGCAACGGTTAGTGTTTGATATTGTTCGTTATTAGCTTTTTTGCTGTTTATATTCTGCTATGCTTGTGATTTTTAACCTCGCATAGCTAAATATAGTGGTACTTCAGAGCATAAAATAACCCTTTATGGCTATTGTTTTTGGGAGCGTCAATGCTTAAAGCCCTTTTCCTTGACATGGATGAAACGCTTTGTGATACAACAGGTGCTAACCTCAAAGCGCAGGCTTCAATGGCGATGGCTTTACGCGCTCGCTATGGAGCGGTGTTTGCGGGTAGTCAGCTAGCTACGGCCTACGTAAAGGGTATTTATCGCCAGTGGGAAGGCGGGCAAAAGCAGCGCTATATGAGCATCATTAAACAAGAAGGCGAGGTTGCCTTTCGGGTACAACTACTTTGTGACCTGCTGGTTGATTTTGGTGCTAGTGATATCACGGTACAGGATGTTGAGTTATTGCAGAAAAAATTTGATCAAGACCGCATTAAAGCATTTTCTTTCTATCCAGGGATTGTTGAGTTTTTAACAGAAGCAAGCGCATTATTTACTCTGGTAGTCATTACCAATGGTCCTACATTTTCCCAGTTGCCTAAAATTAAAGCAATAAGGCTCAGCGATTATGTTGATCATATCATTATTGGTGGTCAAGAGCCTGAGCAAAAGCCGGCACCCTCTATTTTTAAGAAAGCATTAAAGCTAGCCAAGTGTGAAGCTCATGAAGCAATTCATGTTGGTGATAGCCTTAAGGCTGATATCGCTGGGGCTCATAATAGTGGCATTACCTCTGTTTGGATTCAACACCAGCAACCGCTTGATGCTGAGCTGGGTATTAATCCAAGCCATACCGTTATGAGCCCAGAAGAAATACCTGCGCTGATTAAAGAACTGCATGCAGGCTAAGTTAAAAGTAAAGACATTGCATTAGAGTGTAATGTTTTTGATGGCCTTATTATTTAGGCATGGAAAGCGGTATTTGAAATAGACTTTCTGCTTGGGAAAAGGTAAGTTTACCGAGTCTACTGTCTTTTGTATCACTCGCTGTTTACTAGATATTATCGTAGAGCGCATTGAGAGCGTAGCGACCTTTGCGCAATGCAAAACGGTTTAAAACCTCGGCCTTCAGGCCGACGATAGTGCTGCAACCATTGCGAAGCTTTGGTTCGAAAGTGCGTTTGTTGGGAGGGGTCAAACCCCTTCCAACAATGAGGAGCGCATAGCGCGACATCCTTATTGCTAGTTAGCCTAGCCGTTACGGACACCTCTTTCTTGAGGCGAGAAGTCAGGACTAATAAATAATGACAGTGCGGCGCTCTAGGTAAATTGCTTCAGTGGTACATAAGAGCTTTTTAGATATGAGATAACTTTTTAAAAATATAAGCATCGTACCACGTACAAGGTAGGTTGTCATCATGTCATTATTTTTCATTATTCGTATAAGTTTTACGGCGCTCAACCGATTCCAGCATGTTCAAAAAAATCAACTAAGACCCATCCTGTGTTCTATACTCAAACGCTTTCAAGATGCTTATCTCTATTTGGCTATAGCCCTTCATTGTAAGGAGTAAGTTCCGATAAAAAACCAGCATCTTTAAGTTGAATGGATATAACTACCGTAATGAGCATTGGCAGCTGAGCTCCAGAATAAGGAGAAGTAGCGAGTAATAGCAGGGCTATTGCTAGAAGTTTCAACCCCGTATTGGTGTTCAGATGGTCAAGCAATAGCGTAGTTAGAAAAGATGATTAGTATAAAAGTGATTATTTTTTATAGGTAAAGTTAGCATTTTTAAGTTGAACGGGTGGCATCATACAGCACTGGCTGACCGCATATCCGTTTGTTTTCCTTCTTATTGAATATAGCTTTTTATAGCATTAGGATAAATCCTATGATTAAGATTTGGAAAGAGTTTTCGTTAACAAGCAAAGTGCTGACTGGCATGATTGCAGGGTTATTGACAGGCTTACTACTGAGATCAGCATTTGGAGGGATCGCCTTTGTTGATGAGTACATAACAAACGGTCTTTTTTATGTAATAGGCCAAATTTTTATTAGCTCTTTAAAAATGCTAGTAGTGCCATTAATTTTTACCTCCATTATTTGTGGTACATGTTCTTTGACTGATGCGTCCACGCTAGGGCGGCTCAGTGTGAAAACACTAGGGCTTTATCTTTTTACAACAGCTATTGCTATTTCGTTGGCGATTATCGCAGCGGTTTTATTTGAGCCTGGTGTAGGTGCCAATCTTACTACGACCACTGAATTTAACGTTAATGAGGCACCCCCGCTAAGCAGGATTTTAGTTCAATTATTCCCAGCTAATCCTATTGGCGCATTGGCTCAAGGCGATACACTACAAATTATTGTTTTTGCGGTATTCGTAGGTATTTCAATTTCTGCTGCAGGTGTGAAGGGCGAGCGCACGGCTAAGCTTTTCCAATCATTAAATGAGGTCATGATGAAGTTAGTGGCGCTCATTATGAACATTGCACCTTATGGTATTTTTTGCTTAATAGCGAAATTATTCAGTACGATTGAATTATCTGCTATTGCCAGTTTATTGAAGTACTTTTTGGTTTTAGTCGGAGCGTTAATTTTTCATGTTTGTGTCACTTATTTTTCTTTATTAAAAGCGTTTTCTGGTCTTAGCCCCATCACTTTTATAAGAAAAATGGAAGACGCTATTATGTTTGCTTTTAGCACAGCATCTAGTAATGCAACCATTCCTGTAACCATGGAAACAGCAACTATGCGTCTTGGTGTATCAAATAGGATAGCGTCTTTTACAATACCTTTAGGTAGCACTGTTAACATGGATGGTACTGCTATCATGCAAGGTGTGGCCACGGTGTTTATTGCTCAGGCTTTTAGCATTCACCTTGGGTTATCAGACTATATAACAGTTATTCTTACCGCGACCTTGGCTTCTATTGGCACCGCGGGTGTGCCTGGTGTTGGCTTGGTAATGTTATCGATGGTGCTACAACAAGTAGGTCTTCCTGTTGAAGGTATTGCTTTGATCGTAGGAGTAGATAGGTTGTTGGATATGGTCAGAACTGCTGTAAATATAACTGGGGACAGTGTTGTCACTTGCATTGTTGCAAAAAGTGAAGGTGATTTAGATATTGATGCTTTTAACAATCCGAATGCCGGCGTTGAAGAAGAGACTATTGATTTGCAGCGTGTTTACCAAAAATGAATGCCAGAGGTATGACTGATCATGCCTTACAGTGGTTGAGCGTTCTCGTGCTTTTATATCTCCCGCTTGCTATTCCCATCATGTGCAAGCGGGTCGTTAGAGTAAGGTGGAGTTCAATGTAACTTTTAATGAATATCTGCCCTACATTTACGTTTTTTTATCAGTAAATTGATGGCAAGATCATACATATTTTGCAACACAGCAGCTTTTTATTATCAATATAACAAGGTGCGATCGACTGCCTACTACCATAGTTTTTTTATTGCCTCATCAGGAAGTAGAACGGCAATCCTAAAACTGTGAGGTAGTGCTTACCCTCTTCTACAAGAAAAACAAACATTGCATAATAGCGCTTATTTTGGATGATGATTGATGCGCCGTAAAAACGATGGTTGTCATGGCGGCTCAAGCGGGCTGCGTATTATTTCGGGGCAATGGCGAGGTCGAAAGCTGCCTGTTGCGAATGTTAAAGGGTTGCGCCCTACGCCTGACCGAGTAAGGGAGACCGTCTTTAATTGGTTAGCACCTTATATTGTTGATGCAAAAGTACTTGATTGTTTTAGCGGTTCTGGTGCTCTTGCATTAGAGGCGTTATCGCGTGGGGCAGCCAGTGCTATTATGCTCGAAAAAGCGACACCTGCAGTTAAAATACTCAACAATAATATAGCGCTACTTTCTGCCACTCAGGCCAGCGTTATAAATACAGATGCGCTTTCATGGTTAAACCAACCCGCTGAAGCGGCTTTTGACATTGTGTTTCTGGACCCACCTTTTAGCAAACAGTTATTGTTAAAAACGTGTCAGCTACTCTCAAAACAGGGTTATATCGTTGCTGGGAGTATTATTTATATTGAAGCAGAAAATACGTTGTCTTTAACAGGCATGCCACCGCAATGGCACCTATTTAAAGAAAAAAATGCAGGTCAAATACGTTACACTTTATGGCAGGTGAAGGTGCCAATGGGGTATCCGTTATGAAGCATAAAAAACACGCAGCTGTAACATTATTGCGTATTTTGAAAATGTAATGACAAAAATTGGCTGCTAAGTCTACTTGAATTAACTACACGAGAAGATGTTATACCAATTATATTTTCTAATGATTGTAATGCGCATGGGCAGCCAGACTCCAGAGCAGGGCGAAATAATGCATAATCAGCTGTTGAAAACGCTCTGTAGTAGGACTGTTACCTATATTTTCAAGCCAATAGCCCCGTTAGAATGTGCAGTTGGTATAAAGTAAAAATCCAGTAAAAAAGGAGCGGCTCCATGAAACAACCCGTTCGTATCGCTATAACAGGTGCAGCAGGCAATATCAGTTACTCGCTGTTATTCAAAATTGCTGCTGGTGAAATGCTAGGTTATGACCAACCGGTTATTCTTCAGTTGATCGAAATTCCTCATGCTATCGAAAAACTGCGTGGTGTTGCCATGGAGCTGGAGGACTGTGCTTTCCCGTTGGTGCATGAGATTTCATTGCATGATAATCCTTTTGATGGTTTTCGTGGTGCCCACTATGCACTATTGGTTGGTGCTCGCCCGCGCACTAAAGGCATGGAACGCGCCGATTTGCTAGAAGCTAATGCTAAAATCTTTGCTGAGCAAGGAAAGGCACTCAATGAAGTTGCTAACCGCGATGTTAAAGCACTGGTTGTGGGTAACCCTGCAAACACCAACTGTTTGATTTTGGCTCGCAATGCACCTGATTTAAATCCAGCTCAATTTTGCGCTATGACTCGCCTTGATCATAACCGTGCCAAAGGTATGCTAGGCAACAAGCTAGGCGTTAACCCAGCTGATATTGATGGTGTTTGTATTTGGGGAAATCACTCCCCTACTATGTATCCTGATTTGCACCATGCCCGTGTACTCGGCGAAGAATCTGTTACTGACTATATAAATGACAGTTGGTATAAAGATGAATATACGCCACGTATCCAAAAACGCGGTGCTGAAATTATCGAGGCACGCGGTTTATCCAGCGCTGCTTCAGCAGCTCAAGCCGCTCTTGATCATATGCACGATTGGGCGCTTGGTAGTGAAGGTTCGGTAGTTAGCATGGGTATTATTTCTGATGGTAGTTATGGTATTGCCAAGGGTATCTATTACTCTTTTCCCGTTATTTGTGAATTCGGTAGTTACCAGATTGTGCAAGACCTGCCCATGAATGCCTACAGCGAAAAAATGATGCAGCGAACCGAGCAAGAATTGCTAGATGAAAGGGCCGCCGTTGAACATTTATTGCCTGCGGAAACAGCTACCAAACTCGATAGCATAAGTCGTTGTGAACGTACAGGGCAAACACAGTTTGATTCATCTAATAATCAAGGTGAGTCATACTACAAAGCCAGCCGAATCTGTTAACTGCTGTGTAGAAATGTCATCGTACCGGCGCTAAAAGAGGTCGGTACATCAATACACTTGTCTCGAATAGTTTAATTTAGTTATCTTTATTGCTATTTAATGCGTCATTTATCGTATAGATAATAGATGGCCCCATCTTTTTATTTTTCTCAAGATTAGCGAAATTCGTAAATTCACTTGAGATGATATACTCTTATCAGAATATAATGTAATCGACAGTGTTCGTGCAATAGTGATTATGGCAGAAAATTTTACTCAAAGTATCATGTGTGTAAAAAAATAAAAAGACAAAAGATCCTAAAGATTATAACAAAATAAGGTTACTTAAACCTTAAGTTAGGTTAAGAGATATTTTATATGAACATCAATATGCAGGATGAAGCAGCCCCAGTTATAGAAATGGTGCCATCTCAAGCGTTAACAGGTTTAACAGAAAACCACCTTAACCTTCTACTTAAAAGTCAACAGCAGGCTTTTATTAAGAACCCTGCGCCTTCACTAAAAATGCGTGTCAACGATTTGCAACGGTTAAAAACAGCCCTTATTAATCATCAAGATGAGTTAATCACGGCCCTTAATAAAGACTTTGGTGCTCGTTCTCGTGATGAGACTATTATCATTGAGTTTATGCCGGTACTGGAAGGTATAAAATATACATTGAAACATTTAAAAAAATGGCTCAATCCAAGTAAGCGCCATGTCAGTATTCAGCTGCAACCAGCCCAAGCTAAAGTGGTCTATCAACCTTTGGGTGTTGTGGGCATTGTAGTGCCATGGAATTACCCGCTCATGTTATCGGCATCGCCTTTGGTCTCAGCTCTTGCAGCGGGTAACAGAGCAATGATTAAAATGTCTGAGTATACCCCTAAAACATCAGCGCTATTTGCGGATATTATCAGGCGTATATTTCCTGCTGATCAAGTCACAGTGGTTAATGGTGGAGCCGATTTAGCCGCAATATTTACTCAATTGAAATTTGATCACCTGCTCTTTACGGGCTCTACGCCAGTTGGACGTCAAGTCATGTCTGCTGCTGCAAAAAATTTGACGCCTGTGACATTGGAGCTTGGTGGTAAATCGCCAGTTATTATCAATGATGACTTTCCTATAAAAGAAGTGGCACAACGCATTTGTTCAGGAAAGTCAGTCAATGCAGGACAAACCTGCATCGCACCTGATTATGTGCTAGTAAAAAAATCACAAAGAGATGACTTTGTGAAGGCTTATATAAATGCCTTTAATAAAATGTACCCTAAATTAAATAATAATAATGACTATTCAGCCATTATTAATAATAAACAGTATCAGCGATTACAGCGACTATTAGATGATGCTCAAAAAAAAGGTGCTGTTATTAAAACGGTAACAGATGATCTGATCACTGATGGTAGTCGTCGTATGTCGCCAAAAATTATTCTAAGTCCAAGTGAAGATATGGCTATTATGCAGGAAGAAATATTTGGCCCTTTGCTACCTGTTATAGTTGTCAATAGCCTTGATGAAGCGATTGCTTATATACAATCACGCCCTAGACCGTTGGCTCTTTATTATTTTGGTAAGGATAAACAAAAACAAAAACAGGTTATTGAACAAACACATTCTGGTGGTGTTACAATCAACGATACACTCATGCATGCGGCGATTGATGATATGCCTTTTGGTGGCATAGGTTGTTCTGGTATGGGGCACTATCATGGCCATGAAGGATTCCTTCAGCTAACTAAGGCTAAAAGCGTGCTTATCAAGGGTAAGATAAATGTTAATAAATTGATCTATCCCCCGTTTTCTGGATTTTTCAAAAAAATGGTTATTAACTATTTAGCGAGGAAAAAATAAACAGCTCATTAATAACATCAAGGCTAGCATAGTACCCATTGTTTTTTATTACAGTCGTTAGAGAACAAAATGGGTGTTATAGGTAAGTAAAAGTCAGATTATTAATAATAATACGTTCTGTTATAGCATTATCTTTTATAAAAGATATTTTTTACATTTTAATAGATAGCAAATTGAATTATTTTTAATTAATGCTATTTTTAATTATGCATTAAATAATTTTATATAATTGGAGTTTTTGATGAGGCTAAAGATTAGTATTTTTTCTTTTTTTATCTCGCTATTACTCACCTTTTCTTATTCCACTTATGGAGATGAAAATTGTAAAAATATTTGGTTGGTTAAACTAGAAAGCAGTCCATATGGGAAAATATTTGCAGGAAATAAAGATAGTTTTGTTATTGACATAGAATCTGCTTTTGAACAAGCTCGTATTGATTACTTTAAAAAAGTTAGAATTTCATCGAGCGCTGCTGATAATATTGAGTTTCGTTTTTATCGGCAATCAAGTGAAGGTAAATTTATTAGGCAAGGTGAATTTGAAAAATCAGCTGAAGAGACTGATACAGAAAAGGGTAATCCAGTTTTTGATGATTATTTTGATTTAAGTCATATATCTACTAGAGAAGATTTGGTGAATCGTGCTGCAGATTCGATAGCAAGTGTTCTTTCTAGTCCTGATAATCAGTTATTGTAGTAACCTAATGCCGACTTGGCAGTTACCAATTTTTTTAAAAAATAGCTGCCATGTCAGTTTGCATCTAAATATTATTTATCAATATCATCTGTTATTAAGTAATACCCACTGTATTTTATTGCAGTTGTTAGAGAACACAATGGGTGTATAGGTAAGAAGAATTCAGATTAATAATAATGATGTGCCCTGTTATAGCATTATATTTTATAAGATATTTTTTACATTTTAATAGATAGCAAATTGAACCGTTTTTAATTAATGCTACTTTTAATTATGCATAAAATGCTTTTATATGATTGGAGTTTTTGATGAAGCTAAAGAGTGGTGTTTTTTATTTTTTTATCTCGCTATTATTAACCTTTTCTTATTCCACTTATGGAGATGAAGATTATAAAAATATTTTTTTATTTGACCTAGAAAACCGTTCATCTGAAGAGTTACAGAAGATACCAAAATATCATCTTATTTTTAAAATAGAAGAAAAATTGTACTCTGTTCCTAATGTTAGGTTTCGTCTTTATACGCAAACAGAAAAATATGGAGGTATGAGAATAGTCAGAATAGATGGAAGATATAAATCTGACCTATTATATCAAAACGCTGATAGAGTGAAGGGTATTCCATTGTTGCATGATATGCTTCATTTCGGTAGCATAAAGGATGAAAAACATTTAAACGAAGAAATTGAAGCGTTGTTAAAACGCCTTTTTTCTAAGACTGATATTAAGAGATTGCAATAATCTAACGCTGATCTGGCAGTTGCCAAATTTTTTAAAAATAGCTGCCATGTCAGTTTGCATATAAATATTATTTATCAATATCATCTGTTATTAAGTCATACCCATCGGTTTATTACGGTAGTTAAAAAAACAATGGGTGTTGTGGGCAAATAAAAAATAAGGTTGTAATAATAATGCTTCCTGTTATAACATATCCGGTTGGGCTCTGTTCATCTAGGTAGTTAATAAACCCAATGCCCCGCTATTTTTTCGATAAAAGAAGACAGCGTCAGTCCTCCACCAGTCAATGCTCGCCTCCAGCCCAGATATTTTGAGAGATTCTTTGTTGCAACACCTTTAAACCAG
>JAQYUY010000025.1 GCA_028728195.1 Endozoicomonas sp. (ex Botrylloides leachii) | reverse complement strand
ACTCGGTTCAATTGCTTTTGAACCGGCTGAAGCAGAACTTAACTTCTCTTCAGCAAGGCCGTCCATAATACCTGCACGGCTTATATTGTCAAGCATCTATTTTTTTAAACACTCAAAAAAAAATTGCTTTGCTTGCTGTCCTTTCCGGACAACGGGAGCGTATTCTAATGATCCTTTCTCGCTTGTCAATGCATAAATCTTCGGCGTTTAAAGAACTAGGGCTGACACAGGCAAATCACGCTCTATCAAAACTAAAAGCTACAACATCTGAAATATCCGCTGTTTTCATCATCAGCATAAGTAAACGATCAATACCTAGAGCCACACCAGCACAATCTGGCATGCCATGCTCAAGCGCATCCACCAAGTGCTGATCAAAAGGATAAACTGGAAACCCTCTAGCTTCTCTCTTTTTTTGCTCGTCTTTAAAACGTTTTAACTGCTCATCTGAATCTAAAAGCTCATGATAGCCATTAGCCAATTCAACGCCGTTCACAAATAGCTCAAAACGCGCAGCTACATTCTGCCCCTCTTCATTTTGCTTAATTTTGGCAAGCGCTGACATACTAGCTGGATAATCATAAACAAAAACACCTGCCAAGCCCTCACTACTTACATCGAATTCCGGCTCTATTAGATTTGAAAAAAGCACGTCAAGACAATCGTTCCGCTCAAGCCCTTTAAGCTGCTTATCAACTCGCTTCTCCACTAACTGGCAAAGTTCATCATCAGATGCCGTATGAGGATTAATGCCTAGCATTTCCTGAAATAATGCGAGATAACTGCAACGTTTTACTTCGAAAAAAGAAGAGACAGAAGCAAGCAGTTTAGTTACATCATCCATTAACTGCTGTTCATTCATTCCCACACGATACCATTCTAGCAAGGTAAATTCGGGATTATGCCGCCTTCCTGACTCTCCATTTCTAAACACCTTACCCATGGAATAAATATCACCATAGCCTGCACTTAGAAGTCTTTTCATGGCAAATTCAGGTGAAGTATGCAGGTAACAAGTTTGTGTATCGCTAACTGCCCTGAATACTGAATGGAAGCTATCAATATATACATCTACTGTCGCTGATAATGATAGCATAGGCACTTCAACTTCCATCACATCTTGCTGAGCAAAATAGTTTCTGATCGCATGGTACAGCGCACCACGCTTTTTGATCGCCATCATTGAGGCCGTTGGTTTCCAGTTACTTGATGCCATGATTTCTTTTGCTACCACCAGATAAGCAATATAATAGCCTTAACTCTCCGCTTACTTTCCCACAAACCTAGCAATCATTATCGTTGGGCTAAGCACGCCAATAATAGCCTCTAACGAAACCAAACTCTGGGCCAAAGAACTTAAAGGAAGAATATCTCCATAGCCAAGCGTGGTTAGCGTTACAAAGCTAAAGTACAGATAATCTGGCCAGCCGTTAATAGCTTGACCGACAAGATTGAAGGCATGAGGGTTTGCTAAACTAATAAAAAGATAGCATTGACTAAAAGAGATGCCCGTAAGCAAGTAGAAATTAATAGCGGCTAATAACTTTTCGATTTGCGGCACTGCTACGAAAAGATACTTAATCAACAGCACCATCATACATGCGTTAAATAGAAGGCCTACGGTTAGAGTAAAAAAAGTCATCCACGGATAGGCATAAATAGTACCAACCGCCACCCGCAACACAACCGCCACAATACCAACAAACTCAATACACAACCGTACGTTAGGCGAACCTCTTATCAATGTTCGCAATGCTAATATAAGGCTGATTATGATCAAGCATGCAAACAGCGTGCTGATAATATTTTTGTCATCCAAAATAAGCGGTGTTACAACAATGCTAGCGACTAGTGTCGCAAGCAATAATCCTAAACTAACCACAGGCTCTGCATTGATCAACCTTCTAGTACTATGAATGCTTTGACCTGTTTTTTTAATCATGTTTTTAACTCCAATTACAAGAGCTAAACAGTCCTATGCTGACTAATGGGGCTGTTGCATAAAATTTTTCCCCAAAACAAAGCAGTTTATTTTAACAACAAGTGCCGAGAATAACGCTTGATTAAAAGCTATTATACCAATCATCTTTTTCTAACTACGCTATTGCGCTAAACACCTAAACACCAGCTCTGCATTAACATTCCTCACAATAGCCATACTATTACTCGTCATTCCGCTTTGTTTGGGAATCTAGTCGCCCATGCTCATTACTGTCGCTAGAAAATACGATAAGCATTAGACGTGCCTGAAAAACAGTGATCAGGCTTCTACACAGCTCTTTTTTTATTTTACTCGCCCTACATACTCACCCGTGCGGGTATCAATTTTCAATATTTCACCTTCTGTAATAAACAAAGGCACTTTAACGCTTGCGCCTGTTGTTAGCTTTGCAGGCTTGGAACCACCCTGCGCTGTATCTCCTTTTAAGCCAGGATCAGTTTCAACAACTTCCAGCTCTACAAAGTTAGGCGCAACAACAGAAATAGGCATTTCATTGTACAACGTTACAACATACTTCTCTTGCTCCTTCAACCAGTTAACAGTATCCCCAATAGCATCTTTACTGGCAGCATGTTGCTCATAGGAGCCATCCGTCATCATGAAATGCCAAAATTCACCATCGGTGTAAAGGTACTCCATATCCAATTCCATAACATCAGCAGCTTCAAGGCTTTCACCCGATTTAAAAGTACGCTCCCAAACACGCCCTGTCAGCAAGTTACGAAATTTAACTCGGTTAAATGCCTGTCCTTTTCCAGGTTTAACAAACTCATTCTCAATAATTGAGCAAGGGTCACCTTCGAGAATTACTTTAAGACCAGAGCGGAAATCATTGGTATTATAACTAGCCATATTAACCTTACCAAGAAAGAAAAAGTGCCTATGATAACCCTTTCTGAGCTGAGTGTGCACACCTATAATTGGCAGGAAGCTTTATCCAATACGATATCCAATCCAGCAGAGCTGCTTGATCTGCTGCAATTAGAGCACTCCCTATTACCCGATGCCATCAAAGCAAATGAACTATTTACACTCAGAGTGCCCAGAGATTTTGTTGCAAAAATGGAAAAGGGCAACCCTAAAGATCCATTATTACTGCAAGTTTTACCTCTAGGCAAAGAGTTTATAGAAAGCCCTGCATACAGCCTTGACCCGTTAAATGAAAGCAATCAAACACCTTATAAAGGAGTTATCCACAAATATTATGGCCGATTACTGCTGATCACAACGGGCGCCTGTGCTATCAATTGCCGCTTCTGTTTTCGCAGACATTTTCCATATCAGGACAACCAGCTCAACACCAAACAGTGGGATAACGCCCTAAGTTACATTGCTTCCAACAACACCATTAAAGAAGTAATTCTTAGCGGTGGAGATCCCCTAGTATCAAATGATAAGCGGCTAGCACGACTGGTCGAAGCACTGGAGCATATTCCCCACGTAGATACCTTAAGAATTCATACTCGTCTACCCTTGATGATTCCACAACGCATAACGGAAACAATGCTTCAGTGGTTTACCAACTCTCGCCTTAAACCAGTTATGGTAATTCACTGCAATCACCCCAACGAGGTTGATCTTGCCGTAGAAAAAGCTCTTTTAAAATTACACAAAGCAGGCGCTGTACTGCTTAATCAGG
The DNA here is from genome assembly GCA_028728195.1 of Endozoicomonas sp. (ex Botrylloides leachii). Lineage (GTDB taxonomy): Bacteria > Pseudomonadota > Gammaproteobacteria > Pseudomonadales > Endozoicomonadaceae > Endonucleibacter. Next base: position 821 of record JAQYUY010000025.1, on the reverse strand, counting down.
CAGTACTTTTAAAAGGCGTTAATGATTCAGCTAAAACACTGACAGAACTTAGTCAGAAACTTTTTCAGTCCTCTGTAATGCCTTATTATCTGCACACGCTTGACCGAGTGAAGGGGGCTGCACACTTTGCTGTTGAGGATAATACAGCTGCTCAATTGATAAGAGAAATGATGAAGATCAACCCAGGCTATCTTGTACCTAAATTAGTACGGGAAGTTGCAGGAACCGAAAATAAACAACTTATTCCTTTATAGACATTCTGGTATCAGGGCATAGCATTATCGTACGACAATTAACATCAACTTAACACCTTGACTCATACAACCACTACCGATGAAAACTGCTGACGGATTACTCTGATTTGAAGTAACCAAAAATGACTTAAAGACTTGCTATATGATCAGATACGATCAGCCTGATATGAAAAAAATAAATACTATTGATGCATAGAAATATGCCTACTATTCTAAGCTAATTATATCTAGGAGAAATGGTACCATTTATGTATATATGTAGGCACAAAATAATTCTTATACCAAGCGTGTTTGCTAACTACTATAATGAGCATGGGCATTCGGACTCCAGAATAAAGCAGGGTAATGAGTAATGGCAAAACTATTATTCAGAATTCTCATACAGTATTGGTTTTCAGGCGGTTAACGCAATAGCATAGTTTAAAAAGGTGATTGATATTACATGGTTACCTGATGTGTGACTTTAAATTGAGAGCATAGGCGCAAACTGCATAGGCTCACGCCCAGCTTGAATGTTCAAGTAAATGCCAACAGTGATGCCCAGCAGCTTCCGAGCTACACGACTTG
>JAQYUY010000024.1 GCA_028728195.1 Endozoicomonas sp. (ex Botrylloides leachii) | reverse complement strand
TATCGGCTTCTTTCAACAAAGAAAGGATGATATCAACCTGCTCTTCTTTATCGCTTGCGACTTTTTTACGCCAAGGGATGTGGGCAATGGGTAAGTCCGCCATATTCCACAGCTTATATTTTTTGTCGTAGTCCTCCGGATCGAGCAATTGCAGCATGTGACCAAAACACCAAGTCACTTTGTCTTGACCGCAATTAATATAGCCCTTTTGACGTTGACCTCCGCCAAGACCTGCAACGATAGCCTTAGCTAACTCAGGCTTTTCTGCAATAAATAAACGCATGTCACTTCCTCCACGTAAACAGTGGCTGAATCACCCCGTTGATTTGTGATCCACTGATCAGGCCAAAATAGCGAGCATCAAAAGAAATCGGGTTTTCGCCCATCAGCAGAAACTGACCGTTGGCCAGCGTAGTATCAGGTAACCGGTAAACCGGCATGGGTCGATTACCTAGATCGACGACCATTTGAGCACTGTCCGCAACAGGGTGTCCATTGACGCTTACAGACTTTGTTGTCACAACAACATGATCTCCAGCAACACCTACCACTCGCTTCATGATGTGACTGTATTGTCCAGAGCAAAAACCTGGATCGATATAACCTCGTTGCAAAGCCATATCAAATATCGGTCTTTTAGGGGGGCAAAACATAATGTAATCCCCTTTTTCCGGTGCTTTATCTGTTAATTTGTAGAAACCCAGAGGGATACTCGGTGTGGTGTTAACTCGAATGCCAATGACATAAGCCAGAGCACAGACCAGAAAAAAAATACCGATAAGCAGAAACAGGGCTTTAGTTTTTCGCCCTGCCGTAACCTTTATCATATGGGCTCCTTTTTTACCGCTTAACATACGGCCGATTGCAAATGAAGTAACACAGTATGCCTGTACTACAGCAATTAAAGGACATCGCTATAACCAGGTGCCGCAATAGCTGCTCTAGCCAAAAAGGTGGGGTTCTTGAAATACAAGGGTTGGTGACCATAGATCATCGGGTAACCGGCAACGTAAGCCACCATATGGCCCGCTTCGGTGATCATGCCATTTATATCCTTTATCGGCCCTTTCATCCTCAGGCATTCATCCGGCGTTAATAGCGGGCGTTGCACCTCATCCAGTGTGGTTGAAACATTATTTAGCAAAGCCGAGGTACGACTACCACTGGTGGTGACTCTTTTTTTAATCACCGTCGTGGTACCGGTCAGCTTAGAGATATATTCAGCGGTTTCTATACGGTTCGGTGGGTAGGCGTTTTGCACATGGCAGTTTGATGTGACCGTTTCATCTTGCCCATAGCCTGCTTCTCTGCTTTTAAGCTGGTTAATATCCTGACAAATAAGGTGAAACTTGATGCCATAACCCGCTACATACGCCAGTGATTCCTGCAAAATTTCCAATTTTCCCAGAGAGGGGAATTCATCAATCATGCCCAGCAGGCGATGTTTGTATGCTGCCTTAGGACGGCCGTTTGCAAAGTCCATCTTGCCTGTTAATAGGCGTATGATCATGTTTATCAATACCCTAACCAACGGTCTTAACCGATCTTTATCGCTAGGTTGGGTCACAATATATAGGCTAACTGCATAGTTGTGATTCATCAGGTCCTGTATTTTGAAATCTGAATGATTGGTGTTTTTGGCGACAACCGGATCACGGTATAGGGCCAGATAGGATTTGGTAGAAGAAATGATACTCCCTGCCTCCCGCTCATCCCTTGCCAGCATATCTTGACCAGAAGCCCCAACCGTTGGGTGATTATTGCCTTGTGTATGACGGTAGGAAATCATATCCGCCCATAGCTCATCATTTGAACCCTGCTGCTCAGGGTCAGACAGCAGCCAATCAACAGTCGCTAAAGAAGCCAAAGCGTTTTCATTTTTACGCTTATATAGCACATGCAGTATCAAACCCACTAACAGCGACTGTGACGTTTTTTGCCAATGATCTTTTAAACCCTTGCCGTCAGGATCAACTATCAGAGTTGCTAAGTTCTGAACATCGCTAACCTCGTACTCGGTATCCAGTCTGATGCTATCCAAAGGGTTCCATTTAGCGCTGCCTTCTGCGCTAGCAGGCTCAAACCGCACCACCTTGTTATGGGCGTACTGCTGCCGCCAACCGGATGTCATCGCCCATAGTTCACCTTTAAGATCCGCTATAAAAGCACTGTGTGGCCATGACAACAGGGTCATGAGTACAGGACCCACCCCTTTACCTGAGCGCGTTGGTGCGTAGGTTAATACATGCTCTGGCCCGTTGTGACGCAGATAGTAGTGGTTGCCTCTACGATCCTCCCACTCACCTACATACACGCCTTCATGGGGCACCTGCTTGCCAGTGATCTTTTGCCATAGATTTTTCCTTGGCAATAGCCCAGCCCTTTCTATATCTTCTTTGTTCGCCCAGCGGGCAGAGCCATGAAGATAAGCATTAGCGGTTACACTGTTTTTTTTGATCTGTTTGATAGCAAATAACACCAATAGCGCAATGGCTGAAATAGAAACCCCTATACTGCCTGCTTGCATGAATTCATTAGGATAGTAATCGTACCAATGAGACCACCAAATAATAATCGACCACGGAAGATAGATATGCCCTGCAGAAACCCCCAAGCTAGGTTGATAATGAAAAAGATAAGCAAAGAATTGTGTAGCTGAACACAAACTTACTGTAAAAATAATGATCACCAATGCCAGATTAATTAACCATTGTCGATGAGCATTATTTTTTTCTCTCAGCGCAGGACCTGATGCATTATTAAAGGTATCTAACATGATAGATTCCCTAAAAATTGAGATACAGAAAAACTGAAATCAATTGCTTTGATTTTTCCTTAGCATTATTTTTTTAAATGAATAGCAGTTTAATTTTTGATGGGAATTGTCTTAAAAAATAAATGAATGATATTATTTAACTAATACTGCCATTCCTTATAATTTTTTTGTTTTTTTATGGTTTGTTTTTAATTGATGAAGCCATCTTACCGCCCACTGAACCATCTGCTTGTTTCTTCATTGCGTCAAGTTTACTGAGAAGCAATTCAGATGCGGTCTGGCCTCCCGCCTTGGCAAGGTTAGCGCCAGCATCAACTGCTGTTCGAGCCACGCCAGCGCCACCTGAACTGTTTGGGTTCGTGCGAAACCCTAATTTTGAGGCAACATCTTCTCCTGTAGAAACATTCTGTTTAGCCATATCAACTGCTGCACCTAGCGCCTTGGCTCCCCCGATAATCTGAGAAGTACTTTCCTTCATCATTGATGAGCCCATGGTTACAGCCGCCGCAGCCCCAGCGGCTGCACCGGCAGCTGCGGCAGCGCCACTAACCCCCATGTTTCCAACAGAAGCACCTGTAATAATACCTGATATTAATGAAGGTACTCTATCTGTAATCATATAAAGAACGACACTGACAATCAGCATGACCGCTAAGTCTTTTAATGTTAATCCTTGCGTCATTTGGTGATAATAATCATCTAAAAATGTTTTCCCGATACCAATAATTAAAACCATTGAAAACAGTTGCGCAGCCAAACCCAGCACCGTTTTGTAGTAACTGATTGCAATATCTGATGTCCACCTCGATCCGCCAAAACCTAAGAAGAAAACGCCCGCATAAGCTAGTACCCAACCTGAACAAAGTAATATCAGCATATTCACTGATATAATGGCCAAAACAAGTAAAACCGCTAGACCAATAAAGATGCCAGCAGTGCTATCAACAGGACTCCATATTGACGTTTGATCCAAAACTTTATTAAAGATAGAAAAGCCAATATCAATGATTCCAGAAGGATGTAATTCACTACCTAAATGAGTTGCTTGTCCTGCTAGGTTTTGCATAGATATATATATCGAATCAACTATCCCTATGTGTCCATTATGCGAAGTTGCACTGGTTAATAACCACCAAAAAAATCCTGTAAAAATAGTAAAGCGTATAAACTCAAGAAGAAATTCTTGTATATCCTCTTTTTTAAGTGCCATTTGACCAAAGGTCCACACCATGCTAATTATCACCAAACTCCAAAACAGATGACTAGCATGCGTAACAATAACCGTGCCCCATTGGCTAGCTGCTTCCTGATATTTACTTAAAACATGATCAAAAATTCCTTTCTGATCGACTGCTGCACTTGCGCTTGGAATAAAAGAATAAATAATAATAAAAGCCACTATTTTATTTTTCATATTACTGCCGCTATATATAAAAACTATTATTTGATACACATTGATATTGATTAATAAACTGTATTCTTTATAAAAAAAGCCCAGAAAACCATCATGTTTTTCTGAGCCTTAGCTTCATATTTAATTATTAATTACCAATCTTTATGAGGCGAAGATTGTCCTATATCTCCACTTCCTGTTTACTTATCTGAGGCCTTTTGTTCCATAGTTTTTTTATTGCTTTTCAAGTTATTATTGGGGCCACTGAAGGACCAACCTATGTCGGGAGAGGGTTGACCTATATCACCACTTCTTGCTTGTTTATCTGCTGCTTGTTGTTCCGTATTTTTGTTATTTCCTTGATTTCCGCAGCCA
>JAQYUY010000023.1 GCA_028728195.1 Endozoicomonas sp. (ex Botrylloides leachii) | reverse complement strand
TAGATGCTCATGATAAGCATTTTACCAAGAATGATGGTCGGTTAGATGCTCATGATAAGCATTTTACCAAGAATGATGGTCGGTTAGATGCTCATGATAAGCATTTTACCAAGAATGATGGTCGGTTAGATGCTCATGATAAGCATTTTACCAAGAATGATGGTCGGTTAGATGCTCATGATAAGCATTTTACCAAGAATGATGGCCGCTTAAATCAGCATGATAAAGTGATTGCAAGCAATAAAACGAATATTGCCGCCAATGCAAAAGGGTTGCAAAATGAAATGAATCTGCGTGCAAAATATGATCAACAGATTCGTTCTGATATGACCAGAAACTTTGCACAGGTGCGCAATGTAATTGATCACAATAATAAAATTGCCTTAGGTGGTATTGCTCAAGCTATGGCACAAAGCGTATTACCTCAGGCTTATCAAGGCGAATCTTTAGTGTCCATTGGCACAGGCTACTTTAGAGGAGAGAATGCTATGGCGCTTGGTTTTTCCAAAAATTTTGGCAGAGATCATAAATATACGGTTAAAGCCTCTGTTTCCGTTTCTGCTTTTGATACGGCTGCGAGTGTTGGCCTTGGTTATAAGCTATAAACTAATGCTCGTTTAACCTGCGGCCTTTTTAGGTAATAATTTACTGTCTTTTCTTCAACCTCAGTCACTTTATATTTTGTAAGTGACTGAGGTTTGTCTATTAACGCCTTATAATACTGATCGTGTTTTCTCACTGCTGTGTAGCGCTGGTATTTAGATAATCAGCGCAATAGCGTAGTAAAAAATTCAATGCTCATTACGCCAGTTAGAAAAACGATGGTTATCAGCTTCTTTTACTGATCACTCGCTATGTCACTGCATTTAACTACATAATTATACTTTCGATAATCCATTTTATTTAAGGGCGGCTTTTTATTTAAAAGGATTGGTTGATGCGATAATTGGTACTACTGTGCTCCACTTAATGAGTTTCTGCCATTTTCTTATTAGTATCAAAGGATGGGTAATGCATCATATACGTTGAGTCCCGATTGACCTGAATCACCAATATGCGATCATTGGGCATTTTGGTCTAATGGCAATCATTGAAGTTGGCTGCTCTCACTGTGAGAGCAGCTGTGTCGTAAAAAATGGAAAGGCTCCCTCAGGCCTGCAACGCTTTTACTGCAAAAACTGTAGAAAAAGCTTTTAGAAGGACTTCATATATAACGGTAACCAACCCGGTGTTCAGGATCAAATCATAGATATGGCTATGAATGGCTCTGGAGTTCGAGATACCAGCAGAATGCTTGGCATTAGCCAAAACACCGTCATAAAGCGTTTAAAAAACTCTCGCCCCGACAAGTGACGCGCTTACCCTTTCAAAATTCACAGGTTCAGCTGCTTTGCCAGATGGATGAGCAATGGAGCTACGTAAGAAGCAATAAAAATCAGCGCTGGTTGTTCTATGCTTAGGAACCTCGCTTCAAGCGTGTCATAGCCCATGCCTTTGGCCGCAGAGTTTCATCAACCTTGCAAAAGTTACTGAGCTTACTCAAGCCATATCATTTCAGTTATTTTTGTACTGATGATTGGCAGCCTTATAAACGTTACCTACCTCAGGGTATTCATGTTGCCAATAAGCAGTTTACTCAGGGAATTGAGAGGAACAACCTTACATTGAGAACTCGGCTAAAAAGACTAAATCGAAGAACTATATGCTTCTCCAGATCAGAACAAATTCACGATAAGGTCATTGACGAATTTATTTCAAGAAATCATTATCAACTAGTGTGAGGCATGACCAAAGGATGATAACTGCATTAAAAAAGAGCACTTTATTGTAAGCAGAAATCCTTACAATTTTTATAGGGATAAAAGTCCCATGTAAGCATTATAAAAATTTATTGACGTTTATTTGATAAATAATGAGCAAAAAGTTGAGATTTTAAGGAAGAATTTTTTGATCCATTTATCTAATGAATAATAATTTTTTTTTGTTAAAAAACTCTGGATGTAATCCAAGAAAAATTATATTGATTGGTAATTATAGTTTTACATAAGCTTTATAAATAAAGGCGTTTGTCAAAAAAATTCCTCACTTTAGTGAATCTGATTTTATAGGCATGCTATTACGATAAGAACAATTATTTCTAATAAAACAAAGAAATATACCCTTATAAATTATTCGACTAATAAAGAATAAAAATCATTTTTTTGTATCAATCAATAAATACGACGCAAGACCTTTTTAAAAAGGTTAACGACTAGTGACTTTTTCAACAATGTCACCTTAAAGTAAAAAATAAGTAAAAGTGAACATGAAGCATACCATCAATAATTTTTACGCCTAAGCTTATGCCTAAAAAGAATATAAATTTAAATTTTGAAAGTATTAACGCTTCATTATTTTTTGCATTACTAAGCACATGAACAGTTAGCCAGAGTTGATAGTTGTGAGGAATTTGGTGTGAAAGTATTAAGTAAAAGTTTGCTTTATATAGCTATTAGCAGCAGTTTAATAGGTGTCCCATATGCTGATGCTTCTTCTATAGATTCGGATAGTGATGAGTGGAATTCAATGACGGAATATGAAAAGATTGAAAGGAATAGATCCGATATTAATGAAGACGCAGACGATATTATTGAAAATATAAAAAAGATTGGTGAGAACAATCAACTTATTAAGACTAACTCAATTAATTTAAACTCGCATTTAACGGATATTAGTGGAAATGCGAGAAATATTTCCCAAAATAAAAGTAAAATTGATAAGAATAAAAAAGATATTGATAAAAATGTAAAACAGATTCATGAGAACAATCAACTTATTGGGACTAACCTCCGCAGCGCAACTAAGACGGGTAGTGATTTGCATAAAAATTACATCATCTTACTAGCTAATAAAGAAAGTTTGAAGACGAGTAAAGAAAGTATTGATACGAATAAAGAAAGTATTAAGAATCATGAAAAAGTTATAGAGCATAACAAGCAGATTAGTACAGCTAACGCCAATAAGATAGCCGGGTATGGCGCGGATTTTTTGGCAAAGAATAATGGCCGTTTAGCTGCTCATGGTAAGGATATTGCCGCCAATGCAAAAGATTTGCAAAATGAAATGAATCTGCGTGCAAAATATGATCAACAGATTCGTTCTGATATGACCAGAAACTTTGCACAGGTGCGCAATGTAATTGATCACAACAACAAAATTGCCTTAGGTGGTATTGCTCAAGCGATGGCGCACAGCGCATTACCTCAGGCTGGTCAAGGCAAGTCTTCAGTGTCTATTGGCACAGGCTACTTTGAAGGAGAAAATGCTATGGCGCTTGGTTTCTCCAAAAATTTTGGCAGTGATCATGAATATACGGTTAAAGCCTCTGTTTCTATGTCTGCTGTTGATACGGCTGCGAGTATTGGCTTTGGTTATGATCTATAGACTAATGCTCGTTTAACCTGCGGCCTTTTTAGGTAATAATTTACTGCCTTTTCTTCAACCTCGGTCACTTTATCTTTTGTAAGTGACTGAGGTTTGTCTATTAACGCCTTATAATACCGATCGTGTTTTCTCACTGCCGTGCAGCGCTGGTATTTAGATGATCAGCGCAATAGCGTAGTAAAAAATTCAATGTGCATAATATGAAGTAAAAGGTATGTAGGCGACGATAGATGAGTAATATTTATGGTGAACCTGAAATAGGTTTAAGTTTTTTCCCTTGCTTTTTATTCAGCTTTTCAACAATCTGCTTGAAAGCAACTGCCATCAAAATAACCGCTAAAGCTGCCCAAGTATTAAGTGGAATGATTTCTTTTTTTATACTTGCTCCTAGCAGAACACCAATGATAGGTACCAGATAGTTAGTGAGTGACGTAAACACGGGGCCAGCATCACGGATCAAGACCACATAAAGCACGTAGACAAAACCTGCACACAAAATACCAAGGTATAAAACGGCTAATACACTCAGTTGTGTAACGTGAAGCGTGGTTATTGGGGCAATAAAAATAGCTAATAAAACAGTTTGAAAGCTTGCAGCGGCAAGTATATTACGGGCAATAACTAAAGGATGCCCAGAGGTTATACCTTTGATGACCAGTAGCGCAATGGCAAAACAAGCAGATGAGAATACAATAGCGGCTGCACCGGGTAGGTTGATAGCACCGGAGCCTGTAACCAAATCAGGGTAAAATAGAACAATCAAACCACTAAAGCCGAGTATGATGCTACCCAAACCGGCAGCGGTAATGGCTCCACCTCGAATAATCAGTGGTGATAGAATAATAGTAAAGAAGGGGATAGTGCCCATTAAGATAGCGGCCACGGAGGTATTTAAATACTGCTGCCCCCATGCTACAAAAACAAATGGAATAGTTGCTTCAAGCAAACCAACTAAGCTGAACTTCACCCATTGGCTCCAGCCCTTTTGGCCTTTTAAGCGCAGTATCTTACAAATTAACAGCAAGGTAATGAAACCCACGAATGAGCGGCCAGCACCGACCCATATAGGGGGAAGATCATGAACAGCCATTTGTTGAAAAATAAACTGCGATCCCCAGATGCAGCCGATGGCTAACAGGAAAAGATAATTTCGTAACATCATTAATGACCTCTATACCATAAGCCATTGGCAATAGGCTTACTGAT
>JAQYUY010000022.1 GCA_028728195.1 Endozoicomonas sp. (ex Botrylloides leachii) | reverse complement strand
CGTCTTGTGGAGAGACGGAACAAGAGAAAATACAAAATATGAGCAGAACATGATCTAAAAATTCAATTTCCTAAGCTGATTAATACAAAAGACTGCGAAAATTTTGTCATTGAGCTTAAAAAGGAGGAGTTGATCGGATCATGCAAAGCTCTCAGGGTCTTAATACATTCTAAAAATCAGCCAAGGGGCATTCAGCCTAGCTTCTCTACTAAGCCTGATTTTTTTTAGATTTGGCTAATTAATAAGTCAGGCTGATCAAGTGCTCAGGCTCTTATTGAGAAGAGCCATTTAGCACTAGAAATTAGTTAATTTTCAGTTTCTTGCATTGATCAACCACCAAATCATAGCTCCATATCTCTCCTGAAGGTGGAGCTACTTTGTGCTCTTGCAATTTTTGGCACATTTGCATGGGATTCAAGCCTTTCTTTTTTAGACGTTCAAGCAAAATCCGAAGCTCTGGATTATCATTATCAGCTGTTTTCCTATCATGCTTTCCCTTCTTATTAACGCTGACTTTCAATTGTTTCATTACATCTCCCTTTATATAGGGTAGTTGACTTGTATTTAATTCCAGCTTAAAAACACAAGGCTCTATTAAGATAAACACATTAATCACAGGCTATTCATAAGATAATACCTATAATCCTTTGTTTTCAAGTGGAAATTTATTCTGAGATGAAATGATATTTAAGAAAGATTCATTCTGTTATAGAGATAAACATGACAAGATAGTTCGTTCTTTAGATTGCAATCTCAATGTCTTGCGTGCAACAAAGCAGATTATTAAAAGACGATAGGTATATAATGCAGTTTATGCTAAATATCGTGATAAGTATGACTTATTATTTTGGAATGAGTATATATAACGTGCCTTCAGCTTGCTGCGGCCCAGCTAACGCAGCCGCATCTGCTCCTGCCCCCATATAAATATCACCTCGAACTGGGCCTTTTATAGCCGTACCCGTATCTTGAGCAACCATCAGCTGTCGATAGGGTGTTTTGGTATATGTCAGCTCTGTATCAACCCACAGCAAAGTTCCATAGGGTATATAACGCGGATCAACAGCCATAGTGCGCTGGGCTGTTGCGGTTACACCTTGGGCAGTAATAGCGCCGACATTACTTTTACGGAAAAAGATATACCGAGGGTTTTTATTAAATAATGCCTGTTGCTTTTCTGGGTGAGAAGCTAGCCAGTCACGAATGGTTTGCATGGAAACACTTTTCAGCTCACCTTGTTGCTTGAGCACTTTGCCAATCGCAACATATGGGTGTTTATTGTTGCCTCCATAAGCAGCATGCAGAACTTGGCCATTTTTTAACCTAATACTGCCAGATCCCTGAATCTGTAAGAAAAATGCATCAACTGGGCTTTTAATCCAAGCTAATACTTGGTTCGTCTTGATCTTTCCGGCATTGATTTTTTGTTGAATAAGCTGTCGACTATCGCTAGCTTGAACCCATTGCTGTCCTTGAGCGGTTGGGTATTTCAGCAAAGGAACATCAAAGCCAGGCTCTTTTTTCAAGCGCCCTTCATAAATTGGTGAGTAGTATCCGGTAAATAAACCCTTACTTTTTGAAGTTACCCGATAAACGTTAAATCGTTTTTCAAAAAATTCTCTTAGATTACTATTATTAGTATGAGATAGCTGCTGGCAAATGGTTTGCCAGTTTTGATAACCACCTGAAGACAAGGGGCTATGAGCAGCTGTTTTCGATGAACGTTTTTTACAGCTTGCCTCTAAAACAGGCTTAATTGCTTGTACTTGTTGATCATCCCACCCCTTTAAATCAGCAAAACTTGCAGGTTGAAGCGGTGTTTTAAACCCCTGATCGGGTGTGGCTGCAACAAGAAGACAGTTATGAAGTAAAGCGCATAAAATAGTTAAAAATCGTAGCGGTCTTATCATGTACTCACAAGAATTCAATGAAGCTCAGTGTCAAAGTAGCTTTTATACAGAGTAATAACAAGATAACGCAGGTATTACTCTGCAATACTATAAAGGCATAGCCTAGCCAACATGCGACATCATGCTTGGCGACTTAACTTGGCTACTTCACTATCAATAAAGTATAAACCTTTTTCCTCTAAACCAATCATATCAATTTTATCAAGAATAGCTTTAAAAGTTTTTTCCTCTTCATGTTGCTCCGCTACATACCACTGTAAAAATTGGAAGCTAGAATAATCTTTCTCAGTGAAAGCAGTATCCGCCAACTCATTAATTTTTTTTGTTACCAAGCACTCATGCTCATAGGTTTTCTGGAATACATCATGAATGGAATCATACTCGTGGGGAGGCGCTCCAATGACACCTAAAATAGCCATGGAACCGGTTTCATTGACATAATCAAACAACTTTTGCATGTGTTGCATTTCTTCTTGCGCATGAAGACGCAGGAACTGGCTGCACCCATCTAGGCCTTTAGCCTCACACCAAGATGCCATTTGTAGATAAAGATTAGAAGAATAAAACTCAAGATTTATTTGATCATTGAGTTTATCTAACATTTTTTGACTTAACATGAAGCATTCTCCTCAGGTATAAGATGGGGATGATAATAGCATTTAATGATCGACAGGAAATATGATGATAGGTAATCACTCTATTTTTAATCATCCAAAAACACTTTACCACAAGCTCAGATCTGCTTGCCATGAAGACTGGCAGCGATACTGCCACCATAATTTTGTGCAGGGCATTGCCGATGGTTCATTGCCTATAGAAAACTTCAAACATTACTTAAAGCAAGACTACCTTTTCCTTATGCATTTTGCCCGAGCCTATTCTTTAGCGGCTGTTAAAGCGGATGATTTAGATGATATGAAGATGGCGGCTAAATCAGCACAACATACGCTAACCACAGAGATGAGCCTACATGTAGACTACTGTTCACAATGGGGACTGAAGGCACAGGATATAATTAATGAGCCAGAAGCAATTGCTAACATCGCTTACACTCGCTATGTGTTAGAGCGCGGCGTATCTGGCGATATTCTTGATCTCTATACGGCACTATCACCTTGTGCGGTAGGCTATGCAGAAATTGGCCATCGCCTCATTAATGACTCGAAAACAGTCTTTGAAGGAAACCCTTATCTGAAGTGGATCGAGACTTACGGTAGCAATGAGTTTCTAGCTTCAGCAGTTGACCAAATAGAGATGCTGGAGAAACTCTCTCTAAAAAGACTGACTTCAAAGCGTTTGGCATCATTATCCCAAACGTTTCATACAGCTACTCGTTTGGAAATCGGTTTTTGGGATATGGGCTGGCATTGTGCCTATTGATGAATAAATAACAGGATAAGCCGCTTAAAACAGACTCCCTAGGCAGCATTTACTTGGAGGTACTTTTTTATGCTATTGTGTAGCGTTTTGATGAGGCTGCTCCATCGGGTTTGCAATGCACAACACCTGTAAGCAGCGAGTGTGTATTGCTGTCTGCTTTTAACAAGGGAAATCTGATGAACGTGTTACAAATGGCTGATCTGAGTTTATCTGGAAAACGCGTGTTAATCCGTGAAGATCTCAATGTGCCTATCAAAAATAAAAAAGTGATGAGTGATGCACGTATTTTAGCCTCTTTGCCTACCTTAAAAAAAGCACTTAATGCGGGTGCTCGCGTGATGGTAATGTCGCACTTAGGGCGCCCAATTGAAGGTCAGTATGATGAGCAGTTCTCACTACAGCCCGTAGCTGACTATATTGCTAAGCTGCTTGGTATAAGCGTTCGCTTGATTAAAGATTGGGTTAATGGTGGTTTTGAAATAGCTAAGGGTGAATTAGTTCTTCTCGAAAACGTCCGCTTTAATAAAGGCGAAAAAGAAAATGACCAAGCGCTTTCCAGAAAGATGGCCGCTCTATGTGACATCTATGTTATGGATGCATTCGGTACGGCTCATCGTGCACAAGCGTCTACTCATGGTGTTGGCAAGTATGCGCCCATAGCCTGCTCTGGGCCATTACTAAATGGTGAGCTGAATGCACTGGATAAAGCATTGAGCAAACCCGCACGCCCAATGATTGCTATTGTGGGCGGCTCTAAAGTCTCAACAAAATTGCCTGTATTGGAATTGCTGTCTACCCTTTGTGATCAATTAATTTTGGGAGGGGGTATTGCCAATACTTTCCTTGCTGCTGCAGGTCACAACATAGGAGAGTCGCTGTACGAAAAAGACCTGATTCCAAAAACAAGAGCACTAATGGAAAAAACGAATATCCCTTTGCCTGTTGATGTTGTCTGTGGCAAGAAATTCAATGAATGTGAACCCGCAGTAATTAAAGATATCAAGGATGTGAGCGATGATGACATGATCTTTGATATTGGCCCGCTGACCCAAGAGTTATTTGCTACCGCTTTGAAGCGTGCAAAAACTATTCTATGGAATGGTCCTGTTGGTGTCTTTGAATTTGAGCAATTTAGCCAAGGCACCGAGTCTATCGCTATGGCAGTTGCTGAATCTTCAGCTTTTTCGATAGCTGGAGGCGGTGACACGTTGGCTGCTATTGATAAGTACGCTATTAAAGATAGAGTCTCTTATATTTCTACCGGTGGCGGCGCATTCCTTGAATTTGTTGAAGGAAAAAAACTACCTGCGGTAGCTGTCTTAGAAGCTGCTTTTGCCAAATGATAGGAGTATTTACGAAACCCCTATCAAGTCAGTAATAGCAATATACAAAATATACCTGATGTGTGACTTTTAATAATCTAGCCAGAAAGGCATGACTACCGCCTAAAATAGAAGTGCGAACCACTATCCAGACGGTATCGGTCATGCCTGTAGAAGAGTTTATCATCAATA
>JAQYUY010000021.1 GCA_028728195.1 Endozoicomonas sp. (ex Botrylloides leachii) | reverse complement strand
TAGATCTTTTGGCTGTATAATAATCAGCAGCTTTAAACCTTCAGGAATTTTATCAGCATTGGGTTTTACAGAAACAACATCATATAGCTGTTCTAACTGAGTAATCGTCGTCCACGCTTCAGTGGGTTGACGACTTGCCATATCAAAGCCTCCCTGTACCGGTAGTCCAGCTAGTAGCCCAACTTTAGGTTTACTTGTTTGAGTAACAGAGTAAATTAACTTACTAATATCGTATTCAAGAAACCGCTCTTTATTAGGATGCAAGAAACTAATCACTTCTCTTTTTTCAGGCTCATCATCACGACTGATGACTAAGCCCAAGTAGACTTCATGCAAACCATTGCCTAGCGGTATCGCCTGTAATCCGTATTCTGCTGCCTTATCTTCATTTTCTGAGAAAGGCTCAGGATCAATGACCTTTAATTTTAATTTGCCTCCAGAAGCGGCCGCGTATTCTTCTAACAGCTCAGTCACTCTCCGTGCATAATTTCTGACTGCAGGGAAATCTTGTGTTTGTTTATCAGAATAAAAAAGCTGCACAGTGACATTACTCTTTAAACCGTGTAGCAAGTTGTGCGTCCCTTCTGACAAAGTAAACAATTTGTCTTCCGTTAGGTCTATACGAAATCCTTTAAAGACTTGATTAATAGCAATTGTCAATAGCAGTGTCAGCAAAGCCAGCACTACCAACCCTGCTTTTGAAAACAGTTGTTGTTTCATTTCTGGCTCCTTAATTTGCTTTTTTCATATCAATAGCAATAGCTGTGGCAATCAGCCACGATAAAATCATTATGATGAAGTACAACAAGTCCCTTACGTCGAGGATCCCCCGGCTAAAATCATCAAAATGCGTCATAAAGCTAAGTGCAGCTATTGCATCCACTAACATTTGTGGCAACCAGGCTCTAACGGCATCAAGCACTAAAGGGTAACCCGCCACAACAAAGAGAAAGCACACAACAACCGTGATAATAAAGGCTACTACTTGATTCTGCGTCATGGCTGACATACAAGAGCCTATGGCTAGAAAGCCTCCTGCCATTAACCAGCTACCAATATAGCCTGCCAATATCACGCCGTTGTCTGGGTTACCCAGATAGTTAACGCTCAGCCACATTGGAAAAGTCAGCAGCAGCGCAATACCGCTGATCACCCAAGCCGCTAAAAACTTGCCTAATACCGCCTCTTTTAAACTGATAGGTAAGGTCAGCAACAACTCCAAGGTACCGAACTTTCGTTCTTCAGCCCATAACCGCATACTGATCGCAGGAATCAGAAAAAGGTACAGCCAAGGATGAAATATAAAAAATGGCGTTAAATCGGCCTGACGGGATTCAAAAAAGTGGCCCATATAAAACGTAAAAACACCGGTAAGCATCAAAAATATAACAATAAAAACATAAGCCAGCGGCGTGACAAAGTAGCTGGTTAATTCGCGCTTAAAAATAATCTTCATGCCTTTCATCAAATGGCCTCCCTCTGGTTTTCACCATTTGTTAATTGACGAAAAACATCATCAAGGTGACCCGTTTCAATATAAAGCTCTTCAATTTCCCACCCTTTGCTAAGAATGAGCTGACTAACTCGATCGAATAGTCCTATTGCCTCATCAGAGTTTTCTTCAGGAATTAATGTATAACGCCCCACCCCCCCTGCACGCTCTTCAACTAACTTGACTCCTTTCAACCTTGATAAGGCATCTTTAACGCACCCATCAACATTTAATGCTAGCGTGATTGCTTGATGGTAACGAGAGCGAGCGGCCAACTCATCGGGCGTTGCGTCTGCTACAACTCGCCCATTAGCAATAATGATTGCACGAGTACATACAGCACTAACTTCTTCAAGAATATGTGTTGAAATAATCACGATTTTATCTTTCGCAAGACCACGAATAAGTTCACGTACCTGGTGCTTTTGATTGGGATCAAGCCCATCTGTCGGCTCATCTAAAATCAATACCTGAGGATCATGGATAATGGCTTGTGCAACACCAACCCTGCGTTTAAAGCCTTTCGATAGATTATCAATTGGGCGATCTAATACCGACTCAAGCCCTAATTGACCAACGACATGATTCACCCGCTGTTGCTTTTCTGCCCCGGTATAGCCTCGAATCTCTGCAATAAAACCCAAAAACTGCGCCACCTGCATATCACCATAAGCTGGAGCACCTTCGGGCAGATATCCTATTAGGGACTTAGCTTGTAAAGGATTTTTTTCAATATTATGTCCAAAGATAGTAACAGAGCCACTATTTGCTCGTATAAAGCCCGTTACCATTTTCATGGTGGTAGATTTTCCCGCACCATTAGGTCCAAGAAAACCTAACACTTCACCGGGGTTCACTGAAAAGCTGATTCCGTCTACGGCAATGAAGCTACCGTAAGACTTCCTAAGACCCTCAATTTTTATCATCGCTGTTCCAACCAGTTTAACATTACCTACCAACCACTACTCACAACTAAGGATGACGATTGGCTGACATAGCCTATACTTAACCTAACAGAATATAGAGCCTAGCCTGGTTATTTCAACGTTATCTTTATTTATTTATTAATGTTTGAATAAAAGCCTGCTCTTGAGCCTTCATCAACTGCCAAAATCTTTGGGTATCTTTACTAGAACTATCATCACTAGGTGCCAGGCCATTTAATAAAACAACAAATATTTTTGGCGGGGCCCCCTTAGGAAAGGCATAACCTGCTAACCCTCGAATATCTTTCATTTTCCCTGTTTTTAACCAGTAATCTTGCTGCTTACCTTTAAGCCATGGCATCTCCCTACCCCACTTTTTCCAAGCTATCAGTAACGCACTATTTAATGTTGATGCACTTAAAAGATTGTAACGAGACAAACCCGAACCATCTTGAAGATGGCTACTACCAAGATCAACACCTAATGCTTTTAAGCTCTGCATTAATGCCTTAACGCCATTTTCATAATCACCCGGCTGCTGCGATTTTTTATGGCCAAGTGTTTTGAGCATATTATCAGCATAGAGGTTATTAGATGTTTTCAGCATAAAAACCAGCAAATCAGCCAGAGGTTTTGACTTGTGCTCTACTAATTCATGGTGAAAAACAATCGCTGGTTTTCCTATCACTGTTTTGCCATGGTGGATAATACCAGCTTGCTTTAAGCTGCTATCAATAAATGCTTTTACAGCTTGTTCAGGTTGTTTCACAGCAAATGCCATATTCAACGGTTCGCTACCTTTTGCTATAAAGCCCGTTAGACGATACTGTGCATATATCGACTCCCATGATTTAGGCTGATGAGCTTGCTCATTAGCAGATACTGTACGTACGTCGTTTTCTAACCTAAAAGGCCAATCAGGTTGCGCGTATGATATAGTTGGCTTTTCGCCTACCTTATCGGCTGGCTGCAACCGTGCGCGAAAGCAGTTTTTGTCTAACACCATGGCAGTGGAAGGCGCTGCAAAACAAATTTTTAAATCATCCCACCCCACACCTTCTGCATGGGCATAACCACCATAGATGCTACCATTAAGCCATATTGTCCCATCAATACTTTTAATGCCCTGACGGGCAAGCCCCTGAATGAGCGCTTTAACATCGCCCCTTGTTAACGAGGGATCACCACTGAATACGATTTGTACACCGCCCTTAATAGCACCTGAAGTATCAGCCGGCTCTCTGCTTAACAAACGTGTTGAGTAACGAAAGGTAGGGCCAAGCACAGCATAATCGGCAATAGCCGTTAATATTTTTTGGGTACTTGCAGGCATAACATTCTGGTAAGGCTGCTTTTGATAAATGACTTTACCCGTATCAGCATCACTTACCATAACAGAAGACACTGCGGTTGACGGAAATCCCTCCATAATTTGATTCAATTTTTCAGCCAGTTTTTGAGGGCTTGTCACCCCCGCTTGCTCATCACCTTGAGCCGATAGCAATGGGAGTATTAGAAATAAAAATCCACTTATTTTCAGTAACCTGTTCACACATTTTACCCTGTTGTTAACCCTTTATTGGTATTACTTATCGCTGTCGACATCTACAAAATCGCATGATAAAACAGCTTACCAAGTAACCATCACTACCTCACCCGCACACACTACGTTATTATTGCAAAGTAGCATACTGACCATAATATTCAGGCTTCATATTTATGTTTTAGCGTGTGCTTGAAAAACTATCCGTTCAATTCACCGGTAAGTGGCAAGCTTTGTGAAAAAACTCAAACTATCATCTAATCAACTCATTGCAAAACAACCGGTCAAGGATCTTGGGTTCAAATCTACCGATGATTTAGAGAACTATAAAGGTATTCTCGGCCAAGAACGCGCCAGTAGTGCAATTAAATTTGGTGTAGCCATGCACAAGTCTGGTTACAACATCTATGTCATGGGTGAGCCCGGTACAGGTCGGATGTCTTACCTGAAAAAGTATCTTAAAACAGAAGTCAAACAACAAACACCACCTGATGACTGGGCTTATATCAATAATTTTGATGACCCTCGACAACCCGGTATCCTCCAATTACCCGCAGGTATATGCAATAAGCTACAGAAAGACTTCAAGGAATTTATTGATAAGTTGCTAATGACCTTTCCTGCGGCCTTTGAAAACCCAACCTACCAACAACGCAAGAGTGCAATAGAAAGCGAATTTAATAGGCGCTATGACCATGTTATAGATAAAATTGAACAAGAAGCAATAAAGAGAAATATTGCCCTTTACCGCGATACGGGATCACTAAGCTTTACACCCATAACAGACGGAAAACCCATGGACGAAACAGAGTTCGCCCAACTTCCTGATAAAAAAAGAGAAAAGTTCAATCGTGATATTACTGAACTGGAAGTCCTGCTTAATAAAGCACTGGTTGAACTGCCGCAATGGAAACGTGAATCGAATGAAAAATTACAAAAATTGAACCAGG
>JAQYUY010000020.1 GCA_028728195.1 Endozoicomonas sp. (ex Botrylloides leachii) | reverse complement strand
ATTATATTCTCTAATAGAAAAGTCGCCTTGGCAGCAACCGCTTTAGCAATCCTCACAGGGTTATCACGCATTGCTGTTGGTGCTCACTGGCCAGCTGATATTATTGCTGGCGCATGGGTTGGGCTTATATGCAGCGCCTTTGGTGTTATTATCTCTACTCGTATCAACACCGGTTTTTTGATCCGTAGTTTTTATATTTTCCTTGGGTTTATACCCGCACTTTTATTGCCTGTTTATCATAATGGCTTTCAAAATATAACTGCTGTGCAATATTTACAATATGCACTGGCATTAATGTCTCTTATTATTATCCTTCCAGAAGTTCATTCTCTGGTCAGAGATTATAAATCCCGCAGAGATAACAACACTTGATTTATGTGAGGATCAACGTTGCAATCAACAGAACGTGCTAATAGCCATTGTCGCAATTCTTTTATCCGCACATTACAAAACACCTATGGCTGGCTAATAAAAAGACTGTTCAAATTTGGGCTTGTCGGTGCCAGCGGGTTTTTAGTCGACATGAGCGTCTATACACTATTATTTGCCATA
Organism: Endozoicomonas sp. (ex Botrylloides leachii); assembly: GCA_028728195.1. GTDB lineage: Bacteria > Pseudomonadota > Gammaproteobacteria > Pseudomonadales > Endozoicomonadaceae > Endonucleibacter. The sequence goes on along the minus strand of JAQYUY010000020.1, from coordinate 4,390 downwards.
TTTGGTGTTCCCCATCTTATAGCAAGAGGGATTTCATACTGGGTTTCGGCAAGTTGGAACTGGTTCTGGAATCGACAGTTTACTTTTGCACATACTGAAAAAAGAAAAAAATTACCTCAGTGGATAAAATATTTGGGTATGTGTCTGATAAGTTTCTTCCCAAACTGGGGTGCATATTATCTGCTTACCACGTATATTCCCTTTTTCTCAGAGTATAAACAGCTAGCCCTTATTGGCGGCGTAGGCTTTGGCATGCTGTTTAACTTCACTATTGCATCATTTTTTATTTTTCCCGATAAAAATACCAATGAAAACAGGAGCAACTAACATGAAAGTCGATAGCATGCGGGCAATAGACCGTTATGTCGGCATTCCTCTCTGTTTTGTTATCAGCATCTTATTCAACCTCAAAGAGATGCTGTTCAAGCCTAAGCAGAAAAGCCCTAAAAAAGTTCTTTTTATTGAGCTATCAGAAATGGGTAGTGCCATTCTGGCTGATCCGGCAATGCGCTGGGTTCAAGATAAACACTGTGAGCTGCATTTTGTTATTTTCAAAAGCAATGCCATGAGCCTTGATCTTTTGAAAACAATTCCACCAGAAAATATTTACACACTGCGCCCCGACAACCTATTTACTTTGGGTCTTGACACCCTGAAGTTCCTTATATGGTGTCGACGCAAAAAAATAGATACCGTAATTGATCTTGAGCTATTTTCCCGGGTCACATCATTAATGAGCCGTATGTCAGGTGCTGTTAATCGGGTAGGCTATGACGGTGTGCACGAAGAAGGTTTGTACCGTGGAAACCATTTGACCCACCCCGTGATGTATAACCCACATAGACATATATCCAAGAATTTCATGGTATTAGTGCAAGCAGCATTTCAAGCGCAAAGGCAACCTTATCAGCGTATAATCATTAATGATGATGATATTAACTTAGCCCGCGCGGTGATTTCAAAGGCCGCCCAAAAAAGCGTTATTGCTAAGCTAAGAACCTTAGAACCTGCATTTGATCCTGAAAAACACCGACTCATGCTCGTTAACCCCAATGCCAGCGACTTATTACCCCAACGCCGCTGGATGGCTGATCGATTTGCTGATGTCATTCAACACGTGCTGGCTGATTATTCAGATATACTCGTTGTGATAACCGGATCACCCGCAGAACATACCGCAGCAGAAAAACTCAAAGCACAGGCGGATCACAAACGGTGTGTGAACTCGGCAGGATTGTTTCTTTTCTCTGAGCTAGTTCCTTTGTATTCATTATCAGAGCTGATGCTGTCTAATGATTCAGGGCCACCTCACTTTGCATCGGTCACAGACCTTCCTACCTTTGTTATCTTTGGGCCTGAAAGCCCCGATCTTTACGCTGCCTTGGGCAACTCCACACCTATTTATGCTGGACTAGCCTGCTCCCCCTGCGTCAGTGCCAGCAATCACCGCAAAACAACCTGCACTGATAATCAGTGCTTAAAAGCGATTTATCCTAAAGATGTATTACGCGCTATCAAACCAACCTTAAACAAGGTAATCGCAAAAGCCTCCTAAACATGATCTTATCATCAAATCTGACCCTGTCTCCAGCGTATGGCAGGGTGCTGCGATAGGTACTCAAAACTTCTGAGGAACATATACACCCATAATCAAGTTACTCAATTGCTTGCAAGCAGTGCGTCTACCAGTAAATACTTAAGTTATACGTCAAATGCACCGTGAGACAAACTGAGCCAATAAAGGCATCATTTAAAATAAAAAATGGTTCTTATTATGCCAATAAACCCAGCTGATCAATCTAATATTACCCCTTCATCCGGAGAAAATTTATCACCTCCGCACGGTGTGGTAGAAAAAGCAATCCGTTCCTTAGGCTTTAAAAAAGTAACACCTTATTATCCTGATCAAGAATGGATCCTTAAAACAGCATCTATTGGCAATGACGATAAAAATTTATCTGATAGAACTGCCAAAGAGGCTACGCCAGATGATAAAGATACACACCCTACGTCAACAAGATCCACCGATAACCAGGCCAAAGAAATAGATGAGTATACTCTTATAGAAACGGTAACAACCAAAAAACCTCTATTCTTAATCAACATTCTGAAAAATAATTATCTTGGCTTTTACCCAACTGATAACCACCTTAAAATTCTTGAGGATAACTTATATAACCTAAGATTAGGACAGCTACAAAATGAACCGGATAACGAGTTTAAAACGCGCATACAAAAAGCTGTTAGTGATGGCATTAAAAATAATAAAAAAAGAATGGATCACAACTATTTTAATAGCTTAAAGCAGGCGCTAGAAACCCCAATTTACCTTGCCGAAAATTCCAAAACCCAGACATTTAATAATCATGAGCAAGCCCTAGACTGGTTTAACGCCTGTAGGAATTATTTGATAAAAGGAGAAGGAAAGCAGCTTTTGGAAGATCTGGGCACAAAAAATACAGCCCAACTTGATCAATACTTTCCTGAACTTGAACTGGATCAGTTAGGCGACAATTACCTTTCTAGCCTGAGTGCATTCCAACGCCTTTCAACTAATACAAAACCAACAAACATAAGTGCGTTAAAAGATGCAAGCACTGCACATGGTTTTACCCTGTTAGACACAGATGAAATCATTGAATTTTCTACAACAGACCGAACCCATCGCTGCCTTGTTATTCTCGATAACCTAGAAACCTTTTACCATGCCTTGAAACACTGCACCTCAATAACAAGAATGGATGATAAGATTACTGACGCTGAATATGGCAAAATCCAAAACCTTGTTGATAATACAAAAAGCAACTTTGATGTCCTGACTCATAGAATTATGATTCAAAAACTGCCTAAGCAATTTGGCCCGCAAGACTCAAAACCATACGCCTACCAATATACTGTACTAAAAGACCATGATGGACTTATTCGCTGGGAGAGCGATACCAGACAGTTTCGTGGCGGCCGTCGCGACAAAGACTCCGAAGGAAACGATGCGAGGCTAAAAATCCCAAATGATCCAGATTAATGAGTGCCCATCGCACTCACATGACTTACCCAGCACCACTGATATCAACATAAATTTAACTGTCAAGCATGGTATAATGCCTACACTGGAGGAGCATCAATGCTATATGCTACCTAACGTGATTGTCCGTAACCGAAAAGCAGGCGGTATCAATCTTGCTTAAGTAAACGGCGTGCTGCATCAATGACTAGACTAATAGCATTCGGTTCTACACTGGCCAACTGTTCCAATTCAGGCATCTCACCGTGAGTGCGGTTAACAATCACACCCGTAACACAACCAGCACGCCACCCCTGACTGGCACACATGGTTAACAGCGTGGCTGATTCCATTTCATAATTTAGCACCCCCATAGCCTGCCACTCTTCCATGGAGCCTTTAAAACGGCGAGCTACACGGCCGGACACCGTATCATAACGTTCTTGTCCAGGATAAAAAGTATCAGAAGAAGCTGTCACGCCGGTATGATAGCGCATAGACTGACTCACAGCAGCATCAACCAGAACCTTACTGCACTCAAATTCTGCAACAGCAGGAAATTCCATTGGTGCAAAGTGGCTGCTAGCACCATCAATGCGTACTGAGCCAGTAGTAATAATCATATCACCCACTTTAATCTGCGGCTGAATAGCGCCAGTTGTGCCTACACGAAGAAAAGTGCGAATGCCAAGCTGAGCAAGTTCTTCTACTGCAATGGATGTAGATGAACCGCCAATGCCCGTGGAGCAAATAACAATAGGCTTTCCATCAAGTTCTCCACGCCAAGACGTAAACTCTCTTAGAGCAGCGATCTTTACCGGGTTGTCAATATATTCGGCAATGCGCCTTACACGCTCTGGATCACCCGGAATAATAGCAAGCTCTGCGCCGTTGAGGTCATTACGCGTTATTCCAAGATGAAATACGTTGGTTCTAGGCATTTTTTTACTCCTTACAAAGCAGCTGACTGCACGAACCTTATTAATTCACGTTACGCAGCGGGAAGTGCTTTCAGTTAATCAAAAGACACTTTTAGTCCAGTGAAAAAATAAAAGCATTGTATCATTGACTGTTGGGCTGGCAATAATAAGCACTTTTTTTCAATAACCAGCTTCGATTAGCTCAGGAAATAAATAGTCATCATACTAATGAATTTTTTAATTTCGCTATTGCGATGACCATCCAAACACTAGCAGGTGGGGCGCTGTTCAGCTCGCTAGTTGATAAACCCAATGCCCCGCTATTTTTTCGATAAAAGAAGACAACGCCAGTCCTCCACCAGTCAATGCTCGCCTCCAGCCCAGATATTTTGAGAGATTCTTTGTTGCAACACCTTTAAACCAGTTATTTATCCAGCTTTTCAATTGGCTATGATAAGCATTGACATGC